>JAAVYD010000148.1 GCA_022790955.1 Bacillota bacterium | reverse complement strand
GGGGAGGACGTGACGGAGAACCTGCGCACCATCCAGAGCATCCCCAAGCGCCTCACAGAGCCTGTGCCCTTTATGGAGGTGCGGGGGGAGGTGTTCCTCTCGGACGGGGACTTTGAAAAGCTGTGCCAGCGCCAGGAGCTTTTGGGGGAAAAGCTTTTTAAAAATCCTCGCAACGCCGCCGCCGGATCCCTGCGGCAGAAGGATCCCCGAGTGACGGCCGGTCGGGGGCTGTCCATTTTCGTCTTTAATGTCCAGCGGATACAGGGAGAAACCCTTTCAGGCCATGAGCAGTCCCTCAAGCGGCTGGAGGCCCTGGGCTTTCCTGTGTGCCCCATTTTCCATAAAGCCACAGACATGGAGGACATCCTCCGGTTTATCGGGGATTTGGGGGACAGGCGTGGGGAACTTGCCTTCCCCATAGACGGGGCGGTTATCAAGGTGGACAGCTTTGCCCAGCGGGAGGAGCTGGGCAGCACCGCCCGGTTCCCCCGGTGGGCGGAGGCTTTTAAATACCCTCCCGAGGAAAAGGAAACCACCCTGACAGACATTGAGGTGAATGTGGGCCGCACCGGGGTGCTGACCCCTACAGGCGTTTTTGAGCCTGTAACCCTGGCGGGCACCACTGTCAGCCGGGCCACCCTCCACAACCAGGATTTCATTGCGGAAAAAGATATCCGCATCGGTTCCCGGGTGATTATGCGCAAGGCCGGGGAGATTATCCCGGAGGTGGTGTCTGTGGTGGAGAATCCCCCGGAAAGCGTCCCCTTCCTGCTGCCGGACAGGTGCCCTTCCTGCGGGGAGCAGGTGTCCCGGGAAGAAGGGGAGGCGGCTGTCCGCTGCACAAACCCCCAGTGCCCGGCCCAGCTTCTGCGGAACCTCATCCACTTTGCCAGCCGGGACGCCATGGACATCGACGGACTGGGTCCTGCCCTTTTAGAGCAGCTTGTGGGGGAAGGGCTGGTGTCCTCCCCGGCGGATCTGTACACCCTGGAGGCAGGTCGGCTGGAGAAGCTGGAGCGCTTTGGGGAAAAGAGCGCGGAGAACCTGCTGGCAGCGCTGGAGAAATCAAAGCAAAATGATCTGTACAGGCTGGTGTTTGCCCTGGGCGTCCCCCATATCGGCGTGAAAAACGCACAGGTGCTCTGCGGCAGATACCCTTCCATGGAGGCCATCCTGGCGGCCCAGGAGGAAGAACTGAGCGCCATAGACGGCTTCGGGGAGGTGAAGGCCCGGGCTGTGGCGGAGTTTTTCTCCCACGGAAGCACCCGGGATCTCCTGGCCCGGCTGGAAAGCCTGGGGCTGAACCTGAAATCCCAGGCCCAGGCTCCTGCTGGGAACGCCCTTGCCGGGCAGGCCTTTGTGCTCACAGGCACTTTGCCCACCCTTTCCCGGAAAGAAGCCTCCGCCCTGATTGAACGGGAAGGAGGCCGGGTGACAGGCTCTGTGTCGAAAAAAACCAGCTTTGTGCTGGCGGGGGAGGAAGCAGGCTCCAAGCTGGAAAAGGCACTGGCTATGGGAATCCCTGTGCTCTCTGAGGAGGAATTCCTAAAAATGCTCCCAACGTGACGGCAGCGTGACGCTGCACCCAAGACGCGGGAGACTGGGATGTTTTTTCCGCCGCAAAATTTGCGGCTTGCGTGTATGGTCGCGTGCCTGGGGCAACGCCTTCTTTCGGCAGATGGATAATTTGTGAAATCGAAAGCCCGAAAGGGCATGTACTCTTAGAAGCTGTACCAATAGGATTAGTGCGAAGATTTTGGAGGAAATTTTGTGGGGTTCAAGGCGGAGAACCGCAAACGAAATATATGCGTTTATATCAATCCAAGAAATTAGCAAGGAATGCCAGCGGCAGAAAACCAACCAGCGCAGTCGGAAGGGCGGATCAGCGAGAAAGCCTGAGCAATGCCATGCGGGAGCTGGGGTAATAATCTGATTTTCAGCTTGCGAAGAATGGCCTTGATTTTAGACCACATATTTTCAATTGGATTCAAATCAGGGCTGTACGCTGGCAAGTACAGTAATTTCATGCCAGCCCCCTGCAAAAGC
>JAAVYD010000004.1 GCA_022790955.1 Bacillota bacterium | reverse complement strand
GCTTGTCTTTTTCGTGTCAGCCTTTGTTGCTGCATCATCAATCCGGTACTCACGTACTCAAATACGCTCCGTTTGCTGATGCGCGCCTCGCCTGACGCGAAAAATCCTGCGCAATAATATTTGCACTCTTGAGGATTTCGTTCGCATATTTTCATCAGCGAACTTTATTATAATAGCATGTGTTTCTATATCTGTCAACGTCTTTTTAATTTATTTTCAAAAAATTTTTCGAATCAAATTTATTTGACGTTTTTATTCTAAAATTTTCCCAGATATTTCACTATCATTTGCTATTGGTTTTTTATAATATCAAAACATTCTTTTAATGTCAATATTTTTTGCGTATTTTTTCATGTAATAATATTTTTTTCATTGTACATAATAGTTTTATAAATTCAACACTATAATTCATTGCGGAGATTTAGTATGATCATTACATTTTTAAGAACTTTTATTTTATATATAATAGTATTATTTACTATACGCTGTATGGGAAAATCTGGATTATCGTCAACCGATCCGTTTCAGATCGTTATTATGCTGATGATCGCAGAAATAGCTACCATTCCTATAGAATCCCCGGATACTCCCATGTTCAACGGTATCGCTGCAATAGCTATGATCCTGTTTTTATACGCTATATCGGGATTCATATCCTATAAAAGCGAAACTTTTAAACTATTGATCAACGGAAAACCGTCGGTTCTGATAGACAACGGCGCAATAAATTTTAAAGAGCTGAAAAAAGCTAATATAACGGTTACGGATCTTATGGAAATGCTGCGTCTTAAAGATGCTCCGTCAATATCTGACGTACTCTACGCTTACCTTGAAACTAACGGTCAGTTCAGTATTATCTTAAAAACGGATAAATCGCCTGTCACAAGAGAGGATATGAAAATCAATAAAAACTTTGAATGTATGCCCTGCATACTCATATCCGACGGTACTGTATACGACAGCAATCTAAAAAAGGCGGGAACAACTAAAGGCGAAATCACTAAAATGATGAAAAAAATCTCTATAAAAAATATTGATGATATCCTGCTTTGCTTCTGCGACGAATCAGCTAAGATTTATTTTTATGAAAAATCCGACAACAATTATATCATGCCGAAATGCGCCGGTAAAATAAAATCGCCTGCATCTTAAAATCTCACTTTATTAATATTAATGAAATACAAAACTATTTAACTAAACGGTTAAGCGAAATAAGCATTATTAAAATATTACCCCGTTGTGCTATTAAATCATCTTCTTTTAATATTATTATAATCAATAAATAATGCTTAATGTTGTAAATGACTCAATATATTAATATCAAGTATCTAATTTTTATTGGCACAATGCGTAATATTAATAAAACAATATATACATTCTCAAAACGGAAGGAGAACCGGATAATATGAAATCATTAATATTGCCTCTTATAATTTTTATTATAATGCTGCTCGCGTGGGGCGGATTTTCTATGTACACCCAGGATTCCTCAGAAGTTTTAGTCAGTTCTATGGAAAATGTCTATATATACGCTAAAAGCGGCGACTGGCAGCAGGCTGGTAAATACAACGATGTTTTTATTAATGATTGGAACAAATATGAAAAAATATATGCATTATATATGGAAAGTACATCTTTGCACGACGTAAAATTATCGGCTGAAAGATGCCGCGGATATATAGAATCACAAGATCAAACCATGACAATGGGAGAATCTGCAAGCATACTGAGTCATATAAAACTATTGCAGAAAACAGATACTATGGAAATCGGAAATCTGTTCTAATGCGTTGAATATTAACGGCTTAGTAAAAATCAAAAAAACATTTTTATATGTTTACCGATCTTTAATATTATGTTACAATGCTTCACGTAGAGTAAATGATGCGCGTTGTTCCTTTCGGAACTGAAGTGCGGCAGGATGGGATGTTGCCTGCCGACGAAAAGCCGGGCTTACGGTGTATCATTGCATCCGCTGCTGCATTAAGGAGCGATCTGCATATTATATTTCTCTGCGGTTCGCGCACGCTCACGCTTCGCGAAGCGTTTTTCGGAAATATTTATTGCGATCCGGATTATATAAACAGATAAACAGGCAGACTAATTCAGTAAGGCTGGTGAATTTTTAATTTTTGAAAACTTGTTATTATGTTTTCATCAGCCATATATCAGATTTGCCATCAAGATATATCAATTTATATTAACCTTTCTCTTTGGTGCGGTATATTATCAGCCGCACCATTTTTGTGTGCTTTTTTAAGATGTAACCGCAAAGTTACTATTAAATTACACAACGAATACGATTAATGTTAATACAATAACGCGATATTACAACATGGTTTTTAATAACAACCGTCTGCTTTTATTCATCGCTTTATTATAATATTAATGTTATATATTTAATACAAATAATGTTACCGCAAACGTGACATTTGTTTTAACACGCCGATCTTATACAGACCAACGTGTAAAATAATTATATTTTTAATATTTGTTTTTTATCGTTGTGAATATCTTTGCCTCATCTTTTTCACTGTGCATAACAGAGAAAGGATTTTTTATGCATTCAAATTCTAAAATTAATCTTACTACCATAGTATGCGTAGCGTTTCTGATAGCGCTGGATATCATACTTACCCGTTTTTTATCTATTCAGACCCAATTTCTGCGCATAGGTTTCGGGATTTTGCCCGTCGCTGTCGCAGGCATAGCTTTTGGTCCAGTTTGGGGCGCAGTCTGCGGCGGCATAGGCGATATTTTAGGCATGCTTATCTACCCAAGCGGCGCTTATTTCCCCGGTTTCACCGTTACAGCCGTACTTACGGGATTAATATTCGGGCTTCTGCTTTATAAAAAACGTTACTCATTCATACGACTTTTAATCGCATGCGCTGTTGTATGCGTATTCCTGAATCTCCTGCTGGATACTCTGTGGCTGGATATGATGTACGGTTCCGGCTATATTGCTCTGCTGCCAGGCAGATTTATAAAGTGTATGCTTAATATCCCCATTTACGCGATTATTTTGGAAGTTCTATGGGGAAAAGCTCTTTCAAAAATCCCGCAATTTCACTCAGCATAAACGCATTTTATTATATTAATGAAAGATAGTTTCATTAATATAATTAACTCCATTATTCATGAAATTTTTATCTGACTTTATTTCTGTGATAATGCTCTGCAAATTCCGCTTCGCAGGATAAATCAGTTTAATAGGCTCTGATATTTGCCGCAGCGATCATAAAGGCATCCCATTTTATATTCGCCGTCGTAAATCTCAGTGATTTCACAATTATTATTACAGTCCGCGCATTTAAAGGTGTGAGCTTTCATATCGCTGTATGAAGCCTCGAATCCACGGAATTTTGTGCGGGCTGTATTTTTTTCTATATATTCTTTTGCCAGCACAGCCGCGCCGTACGCGCCCATGACCTTATTATATTCGGGCACGGTTACGCTGCAGCCCAGCTCATCCTCAAAAGCTCTGCATATTGTAGCGTTAGATGAAACGCCTCCCTGAAAAAACACAGGTTCTTTGATTTTTTTGCCGCGAGCAACGTTGCCAAGATAATTTCTTACAAGCGCATGAGCCACACCGGAAATAATATCCTTTTCCGCCGCGCCCTGCTGTTGTTTATGGATGATATCAGATTCTGCAAAGACAGCGCACCTGCCCGCTATCCTTACGGGATTTTCCGACTCAAGCCCTATACGGCTGAAATCCTCGATACTCATATCCATACGGCTCGCCTGCCTGTCGAGAAATGCTCCAGTACCCGCTGCGCATACTGTATTCATAGCAAAATCATTAACAATGCCATCTTTCATAATAATAATCTTAGAATCCTGACCGCCTATCTCAAGAATCGTCCTCACATCCGGATTCACTACCGCAGCAGCAGCTCCGTGGGCGGTTATCTCGTTTTTTACCACATCTGCTCCAATGATGCTGCCCGCAAGCGCCCTGCCGCTTCCGGTTGCGCCCACTCCGAGTATCTCGGCGCTGTCATATCTGCTTCTCATTCGCTCCATACCGGACGCCACGACCTTCACAGGATTTCCCTTAGTCCTCAGATACAGAGAATCCACCACCTTAAGCTCCTCATTCATCATCACGAAATCCGTACTCACGGAACCCACATCAACTCCCAGATAATACAAATATATCACCTCTTTCGTTCCAACATATCAAAAAAAGCCTCAAGCCTCGTCATATAGCCGGCTTCGCCGCTCATCTCATCGTAAACAAGAGATAAGGTATTAATGCCTTTCTCCTCTGAAATTTTATCTATCGCCGCATGCCCGACAATTTCCGGCATACAGCCTGCCGGCATTATCTGAACAACGCCTTCAAATCCCATATCCCGGCTTGAATCTACCGTTGCCACAGTCCTGCGCGTATAGCCGCCGATATTATACGGCAGATATTTCCTGCCTGGAGCCAGACGCTCGGAAGCCCACAACCCAAAACGCCCTGCAGCTGTAAAACGCATCCACCAGCTCAGCGAAACATCCTTTTCAAAACAAACGCCCATATCGCTTATGCGATCTTCTATTCCCCGGCTGGCATAAGGCTCGGACTGCGAAAAAATCTCTCCCGTAAGGATTATCTTAACGGGACGTTTAGATAAATCTTTCGGTATCCTGCCCAGCTTCCATTTAGCTCTGCCGACTATATCAAAAGCCTCGTCGAAGCTATCCGCCTTGGTCAGCTCTTTGTGACACTCGGCGATCAGTCTCGAACCCTCCCGCGGTTCTTTAAAATAACCGGCTTTCAGTCTGACGTCTGCTTCCAGCCTCTCTACCCTCTTTATCAGATAATATGAACTTCTCGCCGCTCTTACAATACGACCGAGCTTTACGTCTTTTCCGAACATCGACAGAAATCTTCTCATAAACTCCCGCATACCTATTTCAGACGGCACGTCGAGGATTATCCATTTATACGAACAGCCCCGTTTATCCAGAATACTCTTTAAAAGCTCGCAGAATTCACCCATCCTGCACGGACCTTTGGACGACGGCATCACAACTGTATCCGCCCCTTTCTCCCACGCCTTTTCAAGCTGAACCAAGAACAGCTTAAAAGGCAGACACATATCCTCCGGAGCTTCATTAAACGCTTCGTGTTCCTCCGCTCCTTCATTTAAAGCCGGAACTACAAAATCTACCCCAGTTTCAAGAAAAAAAATCCTTAAAACTATCGTTCCTATACCGATTGACGGACATGTCACTTTCATGAAAACAACACCTCCCCAAATGCTTCAAGCCTCGTATCAAATCCGGCTTCTCCCGTATGCTCGTCCAATTTTAAAACGAGTATAGGCAGCCTGGTTTCGTTTCTTATAAGCTCCGCAGTCACAGAATCAGTTCCACAGGAAAAAGATGACAGACATATTATGCCGTCTATCAGTCCTCGTTTTTCAAGATAGACCGCAGCGCCGTATATAGATGTGAGATTCCTCCAAAAAGGCTTTTTCATAAAATGTTTAATATTAATCTCCTTATATATCCGCGGAACCGCCGCGTCCGTTATCACTCCTATGTTCATTCTGTGCAATTTATCTATTAAATTCATATTTATAAAACTATCATATATATTATATGAATGCCCCGCAAGAAACACGGTCTTTTCCATGTCCGTTTCGCAGTAACGAGGTTCGCCCTGATCCTTCCACGCCTTAAATCCAAATCTGCACGCTCTCTGCAAATCGTCTTCCGCTTCCCTCAGAACCGACCGTTTTCGTATTCCGCCTGCACGTCTGATTTTTGCGATGCCTATCCGCCTGCATTCCTTTTTCAGCGATTTCTCCAATTTCTTCCTGTCACCCAAATCCAGCTTATCAGTAAAAATCAGCTCCGATTCTCCGGATACCAGCTCAGGCAAGCCGTTGAGCTTGGGGCACAAAGACTCGCCGTACTCGCAGGACATTATTCTCGGCACAGCGATCATATCGCATTTATCCTCAAGACTTTTTACATGTCCGCAAAAAACCTTTACAGGCAGACACGCGTCGTCTGCGCAATGCCGGACGCCAAGTTCCAACTTTTCCCTGTCTGTCTTACCAGAATACACTATATCAACAGGCAGCTCCCTGGCGAAAGCATCTATAAACGGCGCGTATGTGTGATACATCATGCCCTGAGGAATGCCGATTTTTAAGCGTTTTGAATCTTTCACAATTAATCCTCTCCATAATATACTTAATCAGTTTTCGGATAAAGATTATTTCCAAAATATCTCCAAAATATGCAAAAAAGAAGCCCGATATCCGGACTTCTTTTTTAACTCTTTATATTTCAGCTAAAGCAAATTTATTACTATTAATATTTTTAACACTGCCTTCAAGATTTTTATTATAAATGCTAAGTACCAAAGCCTTCACTGCATGATGCCGGCTCAATAATCTTTACTCCACAGCTTCATACATAGTTGCAGCTATTTCTTTAGTAGAATGTTCGGAGAGATTCAACACACGAACTTTGATTTCGCCGTTTCCAAATTTTATAAGAATTATATCCCCGATCTTGACCTCCGTGCCTGGCTTCGCAGCTTTATCATTTACAAAAACCCGCTCCTGTTCACAGGCGTCTTTAGCCAGAGTTCGTCTCTTAATAAGCCTCGATTTTTTTAAAAATTTATCTATTCTCATATTAATACTCTTTTCCTATTAAAAAACCGCCGCAAAACAAACCATACATTACTCACAGCACTTACTATCCGGCTATTTATATTGTAAAAATGGTCATATATTATGCGGCAGTTTGATTATATCATTTATATATTATTAACAGCATCCTTTAGAGCCTTGCCTGCTTTAAATACAGGCGCAGTAGACGCCGCTATTTCAACTGTTTCATCCGGTTTTCTCGGATTTCTTCCTTGTCTTGCTTTTCTTTCTTTTGTTTCAAATGTTCCAAATCCTATTAACTGTACTTTTTCTCCGTTTACGAGAGCGGTTTCTATGCATGAAAGAATCGCGTTTACCGCTCCTTCGGAATCCTTCTTAGTAAAACCTGTCTTTTCTGCAACGCTTGCAACCAATTCTGCTTTGTTCACGAAACACCTCCTTAACTTATAACAATATCTCCAAACCGATAATATTTCATATTTAAAGAACGTACGTACTCTAAATGTTTATTTTACACGTTTTCACTTATTTGTCAACACCTTAAATTGTCAGACAAAATAATCAATCATATCAATTATTTTTTTATCCTACTAAAAACAGCCGCTATCTTCTTTCCCTTAGGCAGCAATTTTAATTCTTCATCTGTAATGCCTTTAAACATAAATATTAATATTCCGTATACGATTACTCCACAACACACGGATATCAGCGTAGAAACCGCATTTCCGCATATCATATTTATTAATTTATAAACAATCCAGACTGCGACGCCCATCCCGACAGACGAAACTATCGGTTTTATATAAGTAAGGGATAAATCGAACGCAGCGCCTGTATATTTTTTCACTGCAATGAGATTAAGAATTGACGCTACCAGATACGCGCATACTGTACCCACTGCGGCGCCTTTTACGTTTATCGACGCAATACCTGTAAGCCAATACGTAATTGCTATTTTAAATATGGCTCCTATGAGGAGATTTACAACAGGTATCATCTGCCTGCCCGCGCCCTGCAATATACCTGTCAGCGTCTGCACAGACGACAGAAATATTACGCCCACAGCCAGTATAGCAAGACAGCCTGACGCGCTCACCGCGCTTTCGTGCTGAGTAGGATAAAGAAGCAGCATTATGGGCTTTGCCAATACAAAGATACCGACTGCGCAAGGCCAGCCTATAAGCATAGCCGTCCGCATTCCCAGTTCTATATTTCTGCGCATAAAAGAAATGTCTTTAGTCTTATATGCTGCTGCAATAGCCGGCACGAGGCTCATAGCTATGCTCTGGGTAAGCACCTGAGGAAAGTTTATAATAGGAGTAGCGAACCCGGAAAGCTGACCATAAAGGTCGTTCGCTTCTTTTGCGGTAAATCCTGCCGCTGCCAGTCTTCGCATTACTATTGCCAGATCCAGATTATTCATAATAGGCATAATTGCAGCGCCAATCGTTATAGGAATAGCAATGATTATTATCTTTCTGATAATATGCCCCGCATCTTCTCTTGCTCCGTCCTTAACGGAATTTTCCAGACTCTGCCTTATCCCAGGTCTGCGCCTGATAAATATTATAAATATAGCGGCAAGCCCAAAGATAGATCCTGCTGTAGCTCCGAAAGACGCACCTGCTGCTGCATAATAAAGACCTGCCGGAAGAAGCGCAATCGCAAGAATAAGCCCTGACGCAACGCGAAATAACTGTTCCATGATCTGGGATACAGCTGTGGGAGTCATATTCTGCAGTCCTTGAAAATAACCTCTGAATGCAGCCATCATAGGAACAAACAACAACGCCGGCGCCGTAGCGCGCATAGCGTATACTGTATTCGGCATATCTGATACCACGCTCACTATAAGAGGCGCGCCGAAAAACAGAATCGCGCAGGATATAAAACCTATTCCGAGCAGCAAGGCGAAAGAAATCTTAAATATCCTGTACGCTTCTATATGATTTTCCTCAGCCGTTCTTTCAGATACCAGTCTGGCGATGGCGGTAGGTATGCCTGCTGTAGATAATGTGAGCAGCAAGACGTAAACGGGATAAGCCGTCTGATAATATCCCATTCCCGTGTCCCCTATTATGTTAGCCAGGGGAATCCTGAAAAAAGCTCCCAATGCTTTTATTATCAGCCCTGCAATACCCAGAATAACGGCGCCCTTCATAAATGTTTTTTTCATACTATTTGCCATTACAGATTCACCGTTTTACAGCTGCAGCTCAGTCAGTATCCTGCCGCAAGCCGCCTCCGTTTCAGCTATCGTTTTTTCTATATCAATAGTTAAAAAATTACCGTCTTTATATAAAACTTTTCCATCTGCCATAGTGAGTATCACATCACTTCCGGAAGCCGAATATACTACGTTTGTAGTCATGCTATGCACAGGACGCATATGAGGCTGCGATATATCGAGCACAATAAGATCTGCGCGGCTGCCTTCTTTTATACGTCCGCAATCAGGTCTGCCCTGAGCAAGCGCTCCCGCATAAGTAGCCGCATGAATCGTCTGCTCCGGCGTTATCAGCTTGGGATCTCTCCTTCTTTCTTTATTTAAAAGAGCAAAGAACTTCATCTCCTCAATAAAATTCAGGCTATTATTGCTCGCAACGCTGTCCGTTCCGATTGCTACATTAATATTCCTCTTAAGAAGTTCGGGAACATTGCATACTCCACTCGCCAGTTTAAGGTTGCTTACAGGACAGGAAGCGACTGTCACGCCTTTTTCCTGAAGTATATCCATATCCTCATCCTCAAGCCATACGCAATGAGCCGCAGTAGCGTTTGTATCGAAAACTCCCAGATCGTTCATAAGCCTGACGGGGGTTTTTCCGCCGTGTCTTTCTTTGCATTCCTCATGCTCAGACTGAGTTTCAGAAATATGAACGTGCATATTGACGCCGTATTCCTTTGCAAAATCGGCTACATCTTTAATACTTTCTTCTGTATTCGTATATTCCGCATGAACACTGGCGTCTATTAAAATTTTGCCGTCGTCCGCGCCATGAAAATTCTTAACAAGCTCCATAGCTTCAAGATAACGAGGATCCTTTTTCACAGAACCCGGCTCAAAGCTCGTAATACTCCTCGAAATATTCGCCTTCGCTCCGCTGTCTATAACCGCCCGCGCCATATCCTCGCAAAAATAATACATATCGCTGGAAGACACTATGCCGAACCGAACGGATTCCGCCATAGCTAACAGAGTAGAATAATAAACCGCCTCCGAATACAGCCTGTCCTCAAAAGGAAAAATCTTGGTATTCAACCAATCTGATAACGCCAGATTCTCTCCGTAACCTCTCATAAGCATCATCGGGCTGTGAGCGTGAGCGTTATAAAAAGCCGGCATAAGCAGCCTGTTTCTACCGTCGTAAACCTCTCCGTAATCCTCTTCAGGCTTCTCTCTTCCTACATATTCGATCTTTTCTTCTTTGATTCCGACGTACATATTCTCTCTTACTTTTATATCCTCGTCGAGAATCGTAATGTTTTCAAATATCATATGCTGTTCTCCTTATTCAAAATATTTTACCATATGATATATAAAAATCAAGGCGGCTTAAAATCTGAAATTCTTAATACCTGCATAAGTTTTTCACTTATTCGCTATATAAAAACTTCCCTCTTTAAACCGCCATGTACACATCTATCCTGTTTATCCGGCAAAATTTATGCTTTAACAGAATATAACCATACTTTTTAATTTTCCATCTGCTTTGCTAAAAACGCAGCTCCTACCTCTGCAGCCTTTAATTCCGTTTCGCCCATTACATTGCCGTTTCCGCAGGATAAAAATATTACAGACCCTATTGTATCCCCCTGAGAAATAATAGGCACCACTATCTGAGATTCGTATTCGTCAGCAAATCTGTCGTTGTCCACGATAAAAAATGCTTCTGATTTATCCGTAACCATTATACTATTTTTTTCCTGAATAATATCATCTATACGAGAGCTTATTTTTTTATCCTTAAGTTCCTTTCTCATACTTCCCGAAACGGCGATAACATGATCTGTATCAGTTATTATAGCTGTATGACCTAAAATATCGCTCGCTGAATCTGCAAATTCAGCCGCGCACTCGCTCATATCTCCTATCGGCGAATATTTTTTTAGAATCACTTCGCCCTGCTTGTCTGTATATATTTCCAGCGGATCACCGTCTCTTAAACGCATGGTACGCCTTATTTCCTTAGGTATAACCACTCTTCCGAGGTCGTCGATCCGTCTTACAATTCCTGTTGCTTTCATATTAAAAATTCCTCCTTTGACTGTGCTGTCCGTTTCTGGCAGTAGTATCTGTCGAATCAAGGAATTTTATACTGAATTTACGATTTTGTTTTCTTAATTTTCTAATTCTTAATCTTCTCGCCTTTGTACGGCTTAAAATTTTTTCTTAAATATATTTTATGATTTTTATATATTTTGATACAGTTATTTTCTGCGAAAAACCTGATAAAATATTATATGATTTTTCATTAACACAAATATTTTTATACTCTATAACATTATCAAACATAAAGTAATATATCTTACTATTAATAAAGATCTCTATGTATTAATCTTAAAGAAAACTCTCCTAATTTAAGTAAATCCGATATAGTACTTTCAAATACAGCTTTAAATTTTCATATTGCATCTATGAAATTAACTGCAAAAACCTATATCCTTTCTATATCATGATACATCAGTTTCTGCAATTCTTTTTCGCTCATATTCTGACCTGCCGAATATCTATCAATAATCTCATTATGATCCTGAGCTTTAGATTTTTTCTAAATACATATCGTATTTTTTATATGATTTATCTAATAACTGGTTAAATTTTCCTTATTTTGAGTTTTATTTTTTGTATTAAAAATTTTCCCTTTGCAGCCAAATAAATGTTCAAAATAATTTCGTCCAAATCCGGAAAGATCATTAACCATTTAGCATAATATTATTTTATTTTTTATTAAATTAGAGTCTATGGAATTAATTTCTATATCAGAAATTTTCTTTAAATGATTCTGTCATAAAAATTAATATAATATTACGACAAAGAGCTGATTTTCAATCAAGGAAAATCAGCTCTTTATTTAAAATCTGCTCCATACTGGAAAATAGATATTTTAGTCACATATCACCTGGGACATTATCCTAAAATATTACGCAGCTCTAATATTTTATATTATGATATAATTAAAATACTGGCTTAACCATACCTTTATAATTTTCTTCTAAGAATTTCCTGCAATCTTCGGAAGTGAGTGCTTTCACTAACTTCTGAATCGCTTCGTTATTTTCGTTGCCCTCTTTTACTACAAGAACATTCTTATAAGCCTGAGCGCTGTCCGAATCAGAAGCCTCAAATGCTAAACCGTCTTTTTCAGTTAAACCCGCTTCAAGCGCGTAGTTGCCGTTGATAACGGCAAAATCAACATCCTTCATAGACCTTGCAACTGCTGCAGCTTCAAGCTCTAAAAACTCTATTTTCTTTGTATTTTCAGCTATATCGTTAGTAGTAGCCTCAAGGGAAACGCCTTCCTTCATCTTGATAAGACCCTGTTCTTCGAGCAGCGCGAGAGCGCGGGCTTCGTTTGTAGGATCGCTCGGAACAGCAAAAACAGCGCCTTCTGCTACGTTCTTAAGGTCTGAACTCTTTCCTGCGTAAATTCCCATCGGTTCATAGTGAACGTCTGCCACAGATACTAAGTGAGTGCTGTTCTTTTCATTAAAATCATTCATATAAGTGATATGCTGGAAAAAGTTTGCGTCTAATTCTCCGCTCTCAACGGCAGTGTTCGGGATTATGTAATCCGTATACTCCTCAACCTGAAGATCAACGCCTTCCTTAGCAAGAGCATCTTTTAAAGAATTAAGCACATCCGCGTGCGGATTTGCAGTAGCTCCTACTTTTAGTTTAGTAAGATCCTTGCCATCTGCGCCTGCAGAACCTGCGGCATTATCTGCTTTATCTCCGCAGCCAGAAAAAGCAAAAAGGGAGAGTGCCAGTACCATAATAAGCGATAATTTCTTTTTCATAATTTTTCTCCTTTTATTACCCACTGTTTTAATAGGTTTAATATAATTTTATAAATTATACAGTCTTAACAACTGCACGTCAACTGTTTTGTAAAACTTAAAAATCAAAAGTATATCTCGATGTTTACCCGTTATTTTCTTATGCGCCTGTCTGATTTTTTAGCTATCAGCGTTCCCACGGACTGGATTATCTGTACTACTATTATTATCAATATTATTGTAGCCATCATTACATTATACTGATAACGGTGATATCCATATCTGTATGCGATATCTCCCAGACCCCCTGCGCCCACGGCTCCCGCCATAGCGGAATATCCGAGAAGGGTTATAAATGTAATAGGCACGCCCATTAATATCGACGGCATACTCTCCGGAAGCATTACTTTAAAAACTATTTGCCTTATATTTGAACCGCATGCATGAGCAACTTCTATAAGACCTTCGTCCACCTCCAGCAGAGATGTTTCCACAAGTCTTGCTACAAAAGGCGTCGCCGCTATTATTAATGGAATAAGCGCTCCGCGCACTCCGATAGCCGAACCCACTATCGCTCGTGTAAACGGTATAAGAAATACTATTAATATTATAAATGGTATGGAACGCCCTATGTTTACTATCCAGCCGAGCACCATATTAGCAGGTCTGCAGGGCAGTATGGAATGTTCGCTCGTTATCGTTACCAAAATGCCCAGCGGCAGCCCGAAAAGATACGCAAAAAATGTGGATACTACCACCATCACTAATGTATCTATCGTTCCATCCAATAAAAGTTTTCCGTATTCTTGAAAAAATTCAGCCATTACTCTGCTCCCCTTTCCATGCCGAGCATATCTGTGAGCAAAAGTTTTGTCATTTCTTCTTTTGGATTTTCAAAAACATCTTTTGTATCGCCCTGCTCTATGATATGCGAATCGTCTATTACCGCTACACGATTACATATTTTATTGACAACGCTCATTTCGTGGGTAATTATTATTATCGTGACGCCTAACTTGCTGTTGATATCTTTAAGAAGCTGCAGCAGGGAATTAGTGGTCAGGCTGTCCAGCGCCGAGGTTGGCTCGTCGCACAGTATAATCGGAGAATTATTCGCCAGAGCTCTCGCGATAGATACTCTCTGCTGCTGACCTCCCGAAAGCTGCACAGGATAATTATTAGCCTTCGACGACAAATCTACGAGTTCCAGCAATTCTTTAACGCGCTTTTCACGCTCCGCTTTAGGTACTCCGCAGATTTCAAGCGGATAAGCCACATTATCGCTCACCGTTCGCTGCATTAAAAGATTAAACTTCTGAAAAACCATTCCTATATTCTTACGCAGCTCAAGAAGCTGTTTGCCTGAAAAGCTCGTTATATCCTTGCCGTCTATGAGTATCTGACCGGAAGTAGGGCGCTCCAGCAGATTTATACAACGCAGCAGCGTACTCTTTCCCGCTCCGCTCATACCGATTATTCCGAATATATCGCCGTCGTTAATAGTAATATTAATATTTTCGATCGCCTTAAATTCGCCATGATCGGTATTGTATATCTTTGAAAGATTTTTTATTTCGATCATTTGATCTTCTCCTATATATAAACTTTTTCCGTTTGATAGATTGCAGCATATCCACACGTCTTTACAAAACTTTTTATAATATCTACCGCGCTATTTAAGATCTGCTTTTTAAATTCCCGCCGCTAATACAGCCGGAAAAGCTCGCCTTACAGAATTTATTTGTGCAAAATATCAACTTTAATTTTATTATGCAGTATTAACCTTGTCAACTGCAAATAACGCATAAATACGCAGGTTTGTTCTTTTAGTATAATAATAAAACCGGGCTTTTAAATTATTAATGCTGGCTCGCCTTTTTCTCACGATATAAAGCCTTAAAAATACCATCCTAAAGTTTACCTGAAAACAACCATGCATCTTTAATATGAAAAACGGCAGCCTTTTTCCAAAGCTGCCTGAAACGCAAGAATTTTATTATTTGATTTCTGCAAGCCTCTTTATGGCTTCTTCCTTTTCAGATACAAAGAAAAAATCTCTGCCATTATTAGATTCGTATATGAAATCTTTTAATGGTTTACTCGTATATTTAGAATAATCGCCCCAAATTGCGACTTTTATTTGATATGTAATAAATTTTTGCAGAATTTCTCCTGCCACGCCTGTACTCAGCACAAAAAATTCTTCCGAAAACATTTCTTTATTAATTACAATTCTCTGCGCCTCTGTTTCGTACTTGACTGTCATCGCAAAATCCAAAGCAGATGATGAATCTTTAATAATACCTTGATCTCCAAAAACAACTGCGATGTCAATTCCATTTTTTATTATATGTTCAATATTTATTATTTTCTCCCAACTGAACCACCACTGACTTAAAGACAGCAGGTTCGTACTCGCGGCTAAAGCCTATTAATTTCAAATTCACACTTTTACTTTTCTTCTGATTTTTCATTCCGAATATATCCTGCAATTTCTTCATCTGTAACAATTTCCGCTGCCTGCTAAAAAATATCCTCCTGCCCAAATATATTTCCCCGAAATTGTTTATTCAATTCTTTATATTTCATCTGCAGCTCTTTTGACGCCGCTTCTTTTAAACATTATAGTAATTTGCTTACTGAATAAATAGTCGGCATATGGACATAATTCTTTGACCTAACATAATACCAGCATCGTTTGATTTGCATATCTCATGAATTATACCTCTTGCCCGCTCTGCTGCCTCTGTGGTCAACTCAGACATTCTATAATTCTTTCCTGCTAATCACATTGAAATTAATATCGCATAACATTATTCTGATAATATTAAGATGCAAGCGAGAGATTTAACTAATTATACATAAATTAATCATTTCCTGAATCTTGAAATAAAAAATTTCTCAGTTCTCTGCTTTATTCGCATGCATCGTTTCGCACAAAAACTCGTCAAGACCGCTTGGAAGTTCCTCTCCAGTCATTTTATGAGTCATAACACAGCGAAGTAAGTCTGCTCCAAGAACTATTACAGGAATAAAAATAGCTGCCTGGGCATAATGTACCCACCTTTCTGCAAAATGAGTAACCGAGCTAATGGAAAGAAGTACGAATACCGCCACTGCCAATACTAAAAATTTTAACGGCTCTGCAGAACTTTCAAATCTGCAGCAACTTATCCGCGCATTACCATTTTCGTCTTTTTTAATAATGCCGTATACCGTATATAGTACGCTCGTATAATTGTCAGCTTTAAAATATTCTGACTGTTTTAGTCTGAACCATTTATTTCCTACAAGTCCATGGGGCTCGTAACTATTCTCATTTCCCTTTATCGCCGCTTTCAGATTATCGCGGCACTGCTCAGGAGTATAATCGCTTATTAATTTGAATCTATGAAACATGTTGCATTCTTCCTTATAAATAATATTACAAATTTCAGCAGTATTATGATAATCGACAATTTTACATAAAAAATCGCAGGCTGCCACTCCTGCAACGTTGAATTTTTATCCTGTTCAGAGCAAGTATATCACAATAACCCGCTTAAATCAACTGGCTTAACATTAAACCCTGACATACGGGAATCTATTGTTTCTGATAAATTTATTACATTAATTTACTCTTTATATTTCATTATAATTTTTCATACAGATCAGCAGACATGGACATATTCCCTTTTTTATGTATAATATTTATTAGCATAAAATGCCTGTAAACAGTTTAAACTCGCCGAATTGCCACGATATATTGGAGGAATAAATATGTCTGAATACATAATATCTCTGGATCAGGGTACTACCAGCTCACGAGCTATAATTTTTAATAGTAACGCCGAAATCATATCTAAAGCGCAAGTATCTTTCCGGCAGATATATCCCAAACCAGGCTGGGTAGAGCACGATCCTTCGGATATATTAAAAAGCCAGCTTAACGCTCTTAACGATGCTTTTAAAAAAAGCGGCGCTGCCGCCCGCGATATAGCCGGAATCGGTATTACAAATCAACGTGAAACAACTGTAGTATGGAATAAAAATACAGGAAATCCCGTTTATAACGCCATAGTATGGCAGTGCAGGCGCACCGCACCCGACTGCGCCGAACTTGAAAAGCAGGGAATCGGCGATCGTCTGCGCGAAAAAACAGGGCTTCTTATCGACGCTTATTTTTCCGGCACTAAAATAAAATGGATACTCGACAACGTACCGGAAGCGAGAAAGCAAGCTGAAAAAGGCGATCTGCTTTTCGGTACGATAGATACCTGGCTTATCTGGAATCTTACCGGAGGCAAAGCCCACGTAACCGATTATTCAAATGCGGCACGCACTATGATTTTCGATATTAATAAACTGCAATGGGACGAGGAACTCTGCAGGCTCCTCGACATTCCTATGCAGATGCTCCCCGAACCGGTTCCAAATTCCATGGTTTACGGGTATCTTGACGGCAAAAAATGCGGACTGCCTGATCTCGACGGTATTCCTATATGCGGATCGGCAGGCGACCAGCAGGCGGCTTTATTCGGACAGGCATGTTTCAATCCAGGCGATGCAAAAAATACTTATGGTACAGGCTGCTTTACTCTTATGAATATCGGAAACAAACCTGTTCTTTCTTCCAATAATCTGATTACTACGTTAGCATGGTCCCTGGGCGGCGAGCCCGTATACGCGCTTGAGGGCAGCGTATTTAACGCAGGCTCTACCATTCAATGGATACGGGACGAACTGGGCATTATTTCTTCATCCCACGAATGCGACGAGCTTGCCGAGCAGGTATCCGACAGCGGCGGGGTTTATATCGTACCCGCTTTCACCGGGCTGGGCGCGCCCTACTGGGATATGTACGCGCGAGGTACGATAACAGGTCTTACCAGAGGAAGCAATAAATATCACATAGCCCGCGCGGTACTGGACAGCATCGCGTATCAGGTCACCGACCTCATAAACGCCATGTCCGCCGATTCCGTTTATCCTCTGAGCGAACTCAGAGTGGACGGAGGCGCAAGCGTCAGCAATATAATGATGCAATTTCAGGCGAATCTTTTAGGTATTCCGGTAAACAGACCCGCTCAGATCGAAACTACGGCGCTGGGCGCCGCATATCTGGCAGGGCTTTCAGCGGGTTTATGGAAAAACACCGACCAGATCGCCCGTCTGCGCAGAGCAGATCAAGTATTTAATGCTGAAGGCAGCTTCGGAGAAAGAACCCGCCTGCTCGGCAACTGGCACCGGGCTGTTGAACGCGCTTCCGGCTGGATTGAACCTTAAAACCAATACATTTAAAATCAATTCATATAAATCTATTTGCATATTTTATTACTGCGCACACTTTTAATATATTAATTGAAAATATTAATTTTATTAGTGATGCTAATTATATTAACCCGTTATACTATTAAATTGGCTTGTTTTAGCAGTATTATAATCAATAAATAGTATTTAATGTTATCAATAACACAATACACTTCTAAACAATAAAAGTGATTTATAGTAAAATTGCAAAATAATTTATTAGATAATCATACTATTATCAATTAATTCTGTATATTGTATTAATTTCTGTTGATGGTACAATATATTGATATTGAGTATCTAATTTTTATTAGCACAACGCGTTATATTAATAAAACATAAATAAAGGAATCTTACAAAAATGAAAACAGTTATACAAAGAGTTTCCGAAGCCTCTGTAAAGGTTGACGGGAAAACAGTCGGTCAGATCGGAGCGGGGCTTTTAATACTTTTGGGAGTCGCCCAGGACGATACGGAAGCGAACGCCGACCAGTTAGCGGATAAAATAGCGTCCCTGCGCATATTCCAGGATGAAAACGACAAAATGAACCTGTCGGTCAGAGATATCAACGGCGAAATCCTTATAATCTCCCAGTTTACTCTGCTCGCAGACTGCAAAAAGGGCAATCGACCGAGCTTCATTGCCGCAGGCAAACCGGACAAAGCCAAAGCTCTGTACGAATACTTTGCCGAACGCCTGCGCGTTCTCGGCTTTCACGTTGAAACCGGCATATTCGGCGCTGACATGAAAGTATCCCTCTGCAACGACGGTCCCGTAACCATACTTCTCGACAGATAAAAGACCAATTATAGTATTAGAAATCTTTTATATCATAAGTAAAACTCCCCCGCAACCTGACGAGGGAGTTTTATTTGTAGTTGCGATCGTTTCATCTGCATAACTTTATTTTCTATCTAATATTTATACGCAAAATTTATGCTTTTATATATTCTTACAGCTATAGTCTACGCACTTGAAAATAGTTGGGAAATTTCAGTGTGGCAAGACGTAAGGCTCAAGCGTACTTATGCTCGTCAAGGACGCACAGTTCAAACTACAGTTTACCCGCCGAACTTTACCTATTTTTGAGTGCGTCCACTATATACCCTACGGTCTTAGCAATATAGATATTTCCTCCGCAGTCCTGTAATCCACGCTTTCGATATTTATTTCCGTTTCAGAAACATCGGCTTTTAGATCGTCTACAATAAATATGCCTACTTCCTTTTGCTCTTCGTATTTATAAGGATCGTCATACACATATGTCATACCTTCTTCTTTGTATTCATTGCAATCATTTGTATGTAAAAAAACATTACTAAGCCGCAACTTACTGCTGTCAGCTTCATCAATAGAAATTTTCAGCTCTATCTTCTGCGCTTCCGCGCTGTCTGCAAACCTATCGCCTTCCGGCTTTTTAATATTAATATTATTTTTATAATCGGACCAACCCAGGTCTTTAATAATAAGCCTTCTTCCGCCGATATCAACCTCGCCGTCAAAGCCCGCGTTTTTGTCCGTAATGAATGAACCGCCCTCATTGTCATAAATATCAATATAAGGCAGAATAAGCCTGATCCCTTCCTCTAACTTGCCTTTAAAGTATACAGTATTCGCGCCGCCTGTCTTTTCGGCGTTTATCTTTTGCCCTTTTGGCGTAACCAGATATGCTTCCTCCATTGGAAGCCCGATCTCCGTATCTTCATAGTCTGAATCCGTCAGCAAGGCGACTTTCAGCAGATCATCTTTATACTCAGTGACCGCCGCTATCCTTAACTTCAGATCTTCATCATCATATAAATTGTAATCCTGCTGAGAAATAACCTCCGTTTCCGCAAGAACCAGCGGTATCTTCCTGCCCGCCACCGTAAGCGTATATCTCGCCTCGTCTTTCAGTTTAAACGAAACAAAACAGCTCCACTTTCCCGTATCGGACTCTCCCATATAATCAAAATCAACCAGCTCGCCCGGTTTTCCATCGGAATCCGCCGCCTCAAATTTACCACTCATATCATTATCGACGCTTAATTTTATATTTCCTTCCAGTTCGACTTTCAGAAGACCCCCAGACGTATACGCCGAATTTATTTTAATATATCCATCCTCATAATCCAGTGTTACGGAACCCGTTAAAGCGTACACATTTTCTTCCGTTTCGGACACTATGTATCTTTCGCCGACAGGAACGATCTTAAATACGAAGGACAGAGCTTCCGCCGCCAGACCGCGCGCTGCAGGGCTTACCGCCAGAGCAGTTCCCGATATCAATATTATCGTCATTGCAATATATACAGCCTTTTTCCACCGCAGAATTTTTCTCCGCGCTGCCTCACTTCTTTTTATGCTGTCCAACCTTTCTTCAAGATCCCGGATTTTATCCATATAATCCTCAGAATACTCTATGGGATCGCTGCGTTCCAGAACTTCCTTATATTTTATCAGATTTGCTTCGCCCAGGGCGGCTTTCAGCATCCTGTCAAACTCTTTAGCCTTCATAGTATCCCTCCTCCCTGAGCTTCTCGATTATCAGTTTTCGACCGCCGCTGATCCTCGAAGCCACAGTGGACTGACTGATTCCCAGATACTCGGCTATCTCTTTATTTTTCCACTCAAGCACGAATTTCAACTCCAAAGTCCTGCTGTATTTTACAGGCAGATTCATAACAATATTTACCAGATATTCATATTCCAATGAACCGCCTCCATTTTTTAGCTCATACAATTCCGACCGATTTTTCACTGCATCAAAACTTTCTTCTTCCCAGGCAGCATACTTTTTCTCCTTCTCAAGAGCGTTAAGCGCCGCATTTTTTGCCGCTGTGATCAAATATGCCTTCGCTTCCTCATCGGGCAGCCCGGAAACCCTACCGATATGCCTTGCCGTCCCGATCCAGACCTCCTGAGCCGCTTCCTCCGCGATAGCGTGGGAGCCTATGATCTGAAAAGCCGTGAAAAACACCATTTTATTGTACATATCATATAAACGGACAAACTGCGCCCTGCCCGCCTGATCTTCTATTAATATTAAAAAATTTATCATTTATATAACCTCAAATTTACGATTTCATCGTATACTATATCTTCATTTTCTTGTGCAAAAACTGCGCAGCTCATCTTTATCTGTTTCATAATTTCTCCTAAATTTATTTTATGAATATTCATATTACTAATAAAAGTATTTCAGATAAATTTGCCCTTTCATATATAAAACAGCCAAAGTTCCTGTTTTATCCTTTTCTTATAACAAGTATTTTGTATACTTTAAATTTTTTATAAAATTATTATTATGACTATACGAATCCATTCTTATCGCAACGCAAAAAGACGCATGGTTCTGCATTACCGCACCATGCGCCTTTATCATTTTACTTATATTAAATTTTAAATGCCGCCGCTTGACTTATACTACAAACGTATATTTATATGTCATAAAATAAACAGATTATTCTTTCTTATCGTGTAATTTTCCTCAAGCATTTTTACATGGGAAAGAAAATCAGAATTGTCAAAATATTTTGCTCCGTTAGGACATTTCTTTATGCAGGCATGACATTTTATACAGATTCCATTAACTTCAGATGTATTTTTACGGCTGATACTTTCCATCGGGCATAAATCCGCGCAGATTCCGCAGGAGTCGCACTTTTTCATATCTGTGATCGGTTTTGCATGTAAAAATTTAGCCGCCATTCCATCCACCTTTAAAGGTGTGTAATACGAACCAATTTCACTCTCCCTGTCCGCTGCGACCGGCGCAGCGCAAGAAAATTTACCGAGTTTAACCGCTATCTTATCGGCAAACTCGCGTATTTCTCTTATATCCGTATCGTCGGGTCTGCCTGCCGCCAAAATCTCAGAAAATACATGCCTGTTCACGACAGCCGCCGCTGCGATGGGGCTAAAACCGTTTTTTTCGCTTAATAAGATTAATTCCCTTAAAGCCTCATCGTAATTCCTGTTGCCGTAAACGCTGACCGCGGCTGCTTTCGTATCGCCCGAACCAAAAATCCCGGCTTCCAGATCCGGCAGTATTTTATTCGGAATCCTGCCCGCATATACCGGCGTCCCTATTACAACAAAATCGTTCTTCCCAAAATTATATTTATTTTTTCTGTTTTCCGCAGATGTGTAATCTATTTCTATAAAATCGCTTCCTAATCGTTTAGCTGTTTCTTTTGCGATCATAGTCACAATTTTTTTCGTTCCGCCCGTCGGGCTAAAATAAACTGCATATACTTTTTCAATGTTCATGGCGATTTCTTATCCTGCAAAGCTGCTGCAAATTAAACGCTTCATAATGTTATATAACACTATTTTAATAAATATAAAATACAATTGCTATCTGTATCAAATATCTGTTCTTTTACTTATTTATCACTTTTAAAGTTTCGCACATATGCCGAGCCACTTCGTCAACCGGCGGGTTCACATTATCGCTGAAATCGGTAGCCCAAACCACTATGGAATGTTCCATATTCATAGGAAAAAACACGGTCTGGCGAACTAATATATTATTCGACGCCATTCGCTCAAAACTCAGACTGTAAATATATCTGCCCGAATCGCTTTTAACGACCTTAAACTCTCCTTCGCCGGCTTCCTTCGGCATTCCCATCTGCTGAAGTAAAAATTCATGAAAATCCTGCTGTACTTCCTCTGAGCTGTAATCTATTTTATTCTGCTGATCTCCGGTATTTAATTTGGTAATCTGAATATTTACATTAGATGAAAACTCATTCTGCGAACCCTTAGCCTGAAAAAATGCAAAATTCCGTTCGCTGTTTGAATATTCTTCACTCCTTGCCCAGGCAACCGGAATCTCGTAAGACAGATAATCGTCGCTGTATTCCTGCGCTTGCCAGCTTACACCTGATGAAACCTTATTAGAATCATCAGAAGCAGAAGTCTGCCCGTTATTAGAATCAGACTGACAAGCTGTAAAATTTATAGCCATTAAAATAACGCAAATGAATAAAATACATAATGTTTTTGCTTCCGTTTTATATCTCACACTCAAAAAGCCCGCTTCTCCTAAGCGACTAACGTCGTTATTCTTATTTTCCATTTTTCCTCCAAATACTGTACACCAATTTTATCAATAAAATATACTGAATATCATTTCAATTTTTATTATAATCCTGCTTACTGAATTTGTCATTATAATAAGATTAAAACTAATAAATGTTAATCTCTATACTAACCGTCAACATATCAATGATTTTTATATTAATAACAAATAATCTGCTTTTGCGCAGCAAATATTAAACATCTTTATTGCTTAATAAGATTATTTTGTCATTTTCAACTAATATTGCTTGTCTATCGGTAATGAGCTGCAAATTCATTTTTCCAGCATACTTTTTGATGATCCTTTTGGCAGCCTTCCCGAATTTCAGGCTTCTATGATGAGGTACTAAACAGAAATCTATTAAGTTCAAACCGGCATACTCCTTTAACTTTGGAGCTTTTTTCATACTGTCCATTTCGGAAATATATCCAATATTATCCGCCGCAATAATTGCTCCTGCAGATTCGCCGATATACAATTTGCCTTTATTTACTTCCTGAATTATCAGATTGTCTGTTCCTGTTCTTTTTAATTCCTGCATCAGGAAAAAAGTATTTCCTCCCGATACATATATCAAATCATTTTTTTCTAATTTATATTTAATATCACCATAAGATGCTCTGGAAACTTCCAGTTCATCTACTGATAGTCCCATTTTTTTTAATTTATATTTAATTATATTATTGAAATAGCTCCACGGCTCTACTTTGCTTGCAGTAGGAATATATGTTACAGTCTTATTTTTTAGTTCAGGCTCAACAAATCCTAATACACGTGAAGTATTTAAAAACATTGATAACAGCAATAGTTTCTTCATGATATACATCTCCAAACTCTGCTTTCTGACCACATCATATTATATGTAAACTGCCCTCTTATATTATAACTTTATTTTATCAGATAAATATATCTATATTCAATAAATTTAGAGTTTTAATTTTAATATAATTAACTGTATTCAATAAATCGAGCAGGAAAGGTGTGACTACCCCTGTCCTCTCACACCACCTGTTGCGGTTTAGCAAGCGGCACTTCGGTTGTTCAAAGATGCGCCTGTGCCTTGCACTATTCATTCATGACTCTAAGCGTTCTTATCTTTTACTCTCAGTTTCCAATCTGCCTTCAGATAAGTAACCTCCTATCTGCCACATTTACCCAGTATACCTTCGGATAGTTATCGGGCTTCGGTTTGTTCAGCAACCTTACCTGATATACCAAGCCTTATGTGTGATTTCTGTACGCCATACCAGAGGTTTGCCAGTCGGCTTCCTTCAGATTCCATCTCACTATGGCACCCTTGCCATTAGATGTAAGTTTCTCACTATCAGGGCACTTTACGGTCTTGCTCTGATTAGATTACGCCCATACTGGGCGAACAATCAGAACCACCCGTCAAACAAGTGGTTTGTACCAGGGCTATAAGCCTGTTTTATCAGCCAGCGCCTAAAGACGCTGCCTTTCACTTTATTTCAAGCCAATTTGCTCCTGACTCGTTGAGCACCCTTAAAAGGGTGCTTGTATTACCGGCTATCCCCTTAAAGGGATCTTCGTATTCTTTTACACTTAATTTATCTATTGCTATATCGTGTTTTTCCTGTTTCTGTATGTATTTTCTTTCTGGCTGCCTTATTTAATTCCTACCGTGCTTACATAATATCTTTCTGCCCAGAAATACCTATTTCCAAATTTATATTTCAAATTTGCATTTTTATCAAATATCATCAATGCACTTTTCCCTTTTAAATATCCATAAAGTGTGATGCTCTTATTTCAGGAGGATTCCTCCATCAGCCCAATGAGGCAGCATTTCAGCACAAGTCTACCCCGCGCCTTTATCCATAAAGCAGAATGAAGGAATGTAAGGGCACAGACCCGGCGAGAACTGATAGGGTAAGCAAATAGATATACACCAGAAGAACAACATCACCAATCATTCCATCCATTTATGGAGGATAATATAAAATTTTAAAAATATATCGGGAGATATATTGACAAATTTTGAAATAGGAGGAATACTTACAAGCATATGTAAATGATCCGTCATTAAATGACCTTCTATTATTTCAATACCTTTATATAAACATAACTTTTTTAATATTTCTCTTATACTTTCTCGATATTGATTGTATATTATCTTTCTTCTATATTTGAGAGTAAATACTATATGATACTTACACATCCATTTTGTATGTGACAAACTATTCATTTTATTTGCCATAAATTGCTTTCTTTCATGTAAAATTGGCTTGAACACTTTTATTTTACATCGAAACAGGCAATTTTTTGTATCACTTTTGACTATCACCTGCATATTGGGTAGTTTATTGTTGAGTATGTTGGAGTTTCTTGATAAAGAAATGGAAACATACTCAACTGAATTTTAACTCATAACTAAAAAATACTCTGAATCATAAGACTCAGAGTATTTTCTGGTGCGGATAATGAGACTCGAACTCATACGCGTGAGCACAGGTACCTAAAACCTGCGTGTCTGCCAATTCCACCATATCCGCATATATAGATTAAACGCCTCAAAGTATTTAACCTGAGGCGTCTTTTGGTGACCCTACCGGGAATCGAACCCGGGTTACCGCCGTGAAAGGGCGATGTCTTAACCGCTTGACCATAGGGCCTTATATTGGTAACTACGACTCATAAGCCATAGTTACCTTTAACCAAACCGGCAATGACCTATTTTCCCAGGCAGTCTCCCACCAAGTATCTTCGGCGCTTGGGAGCTTAACTTCTGTGTTCGAGATGGGTACAGGTGGTTCCTCCCCGCCATTATCACCGGATTCCTTTATTTATTC
>JAAVYD010000071.1 GCA_022790955.1 Bacillota bacterium | reverse complement strand
TATTTTTCAGCGTATTTGATAAGTGATAGACGATACCTAATATCGTGTGTTATATTAGCCATGTGGGGATGCTCCTTTGCTTATTTTTTGTTTGTGGTGATTCAAATATAACACAAAGAGAGCGTATCCCCGCTTTTTAATTATTCAGATGTAACACATGTATTGTAATCCTACAGAATAAGACTAAAGATAATTACGCTTATTATTGAAAATTTTGTATACTTATGATACAGTTAAATTATTATGAAAAACTTTTCATAAATTATACTGAACAAGAAAACTTTTTATATAACTAAATTCAGGAGGTGCCTAAATGGACGAAAGAGAAAACCTTGAAGAAGAAGTGATCATGATTAATAACAAACCTTTACAAGTGGGTTCGTTCGACGAATATCACTTTTGTATGCCTGATACAAGATATTTCGATGTAGCCGAAGTTTTAGTGCTGGAATTATCTTTTGCATGTATAGTAATAAAAAATATAGGTATGAGAGGCGAAGATAAAAAGTACAGAATCGTAGACGGCAAAAAAGTTCCTATTTCAGAACTTGAATTTGTGCATGCCAGCGTAAAAACATGCGATCTTTCCATGCCTCTGGATCAGAAATACACAGGAAAATATATTCTGTTCGACGCAAAAGATCGTGAAAGAATGTTGTTCGGCAGAGTAGGACTATAAAGGAGGAAGTTACCATGGATCCATTTGATCAAAACGAGTTTGATGAAGCATATAAGCTCGCAATGGACATGCTTATAGAAAAGCGCGGCGGCGACAGGTCTATAGTATACCAGAAACTCATGGAAAACGCACCGTCGATCGGCATGGTGGTAGAAGAAACCGAAGGCGTATACGAAGGCAGACCGGGCAGAATCATCTGGGATTACGGTCTGTGCAACGAAATAACGTTTATGTTCGATGGCGACGATCCCGACGATTTCATCGTACTCTATACGGCAAAAGACGAATACGACGCAGAGCTTGCATTCAATCATTATTATAAACTTTACAAGCCGGAAGGCGCGCCGGATAAAGAATTTCACGTGCTTTCAGGCAGTCCGGGCGATATCGGCGGTTTTTCTCTTTAAGCCGAGCTGCACAAATATGGATATCGGGAAACGATATGCATAAAAATTTCATTAATATTACAACTAAAACGACCGACATTCGACGGTCGTTTTTTGCAAGCAAAAATCAATAAATATTAATAAGAACTATGAAAAAACATCGAATTATTTTTTTATTAATGGTAAATCACGCCAACTTTAACTAAGGATCTTTTCGATATGTTGCGCAAGAACGACATAGATATTTTATAGATCAGAAAATTTATTTTCCAGAATGGTTCAAGGTATACGAACAACCGGAAAAAATATTTTTTGTAGCTTCTGCGGATTCCGCACTGACAGGAGAAAAGCATATCTCAATAGAACGATTGCTGCAAGAACCGTTGTATCTCACCGAAAAAGGTATAGGCTACCGTTATGCATTGGAGCAGGTCTTAGCTGAAAAAGGTTTTGAGCTGCATCCTTTTTGGGAAGTAGGGAATACCGATATTATCACAAAATTCATGCTGAAAAACAAAGGAATTTCATTTCTGCCTGAGTACGTTGTCCGCGATTATCTGAAAGAAGGGCGGCTTAAGATTCTGGATACGGAATGCAGCGAAATAGTCATGTGGAGCCAGCTCGTGCATCACCGTGATAAATTCGTAACGCCTCAGATGAATCTTTTTATAGAATTAATGCTGAAACATATAAATGGCGCGCCTGATATTTGATCATTCCGCTGAAATATAAACAGAAAAAATTACTAAAAAAGTATTGAATCATCTATCGTGATCTGCTATAATAATTTTTGTTGAGTGAGTTTATGGTCTGAAGATCATTTATAATAAATAAAAAATTATAAAACTTCTTGACAGCGTATCAAATTTATAGTATTATATATTTTGTTCGGCGGTTGTGCTGGAATAGGCAGACAGGCACGTTTGAGGGGCGTGTGTCAGCAGACGTATGGGTTCAAGTCCCATCAACCGCACCATCAAATACAAAAGGTTTTCCCAAAAGGGAAAACCTTTTGTCGTATACAGACAAAATGAAAGGACAAATATTATGGATTACGAGATTATAGAATTAGCAACTACGCTAAGTTTGTCGTTAAAGGCAATATGATAACGGCTGTGGCTGAAGCATGGCAGAAAATATGGCAGCTCGATCTGCCAAGGTCTTTCGAGTGCGATTTTGAATAATATCAGAACGGCGATATGGAAAACGCCGAGATACATATTTACATCGGATTGAAATAATTTTATTCAGAGTCAAAGCAAAAAATCCGGCAGAGTTTTTATAATACAGCATTAAACTATTAACATTAAGGAGAATATATTGAAAAAACATAGAGTATTATACATAGTTATTGCTGTATTGCTTATTTCAGTGTTTATAATAAGCTGCATAAATGAAATCACCAGTCCTTGGACATGGGCTCAAAATATTAAAATGGACGATATAATTTACGCCATTCCATGGGATAATTTCGATGATAAATCATCACTTACAGAGGAAGAAAAAGAAATTCTCGTTTCTATATTAAACGGACTTGAACGCAAGGATTTTACAAAAAATACCGAGCTTGTGGGCGGAACGCCCGAATATGGTCTTAAAGTTCTAACTTTAAACAGCGATTACAATATAAATGAATCTATCGCTCCTGCAGGCGCTCTTGAAATGACATATTGCGGTCATCTGTGGTGGATAGACAGCAACGAGCTCGACACATTTATACTTAATACACTGGGTAAAACGAATATATATGGTTAAAAAGATTGACGCTAATAAAATTACTGCAATTTGAATTTTCATTAATATAAATATACCAATAAAGTTTTTAAAAAATATTAATACGAACGCGCCCAGGCATTGACAGACCGTTGGGATTTTTAGTATAATATTTTGATATTAATTATAACTAAATTAAGATATCATCCGTTTATATAGGCGGAAGATTCTACTTAATGTTTGCAACGGGAGTATAATTTTACTGTTTCTCATTGCAAACATTAAATAACGGCGCAATACGCCTTATTGAATTAATCCTGGCGAAATAATTACCGATAAAAAATCAGCGCGATACCGCGATTTCAGGCTCGTCCCTGTTCCGGGGCGGGTTTTGCTTTTAAGCGGTCGCCGGTAAGCCGGATATGGAAACGCGTTCGAAGATTAGCGTCAGTATAAATTCATTATTTATCATCTATTTCAGGAGGTTTTGATAAATGGAAAAGTTGGGTCTTAACCAGATTAGAAAACTGTTTTTAGAATTTTTTGAGAGCAAAGGTCATCTCATACATGAAAGTTTTTCCCTTATTCCGGAAAAGGACAAGAGCCTGATGCTCATAAACTCAGGTATGGCGCCTCTTAAACCTTACTTCGCCGGTCTTGAAACGCCTCCTCGAAAAAGAATGACAACATGCCAGAAATGCATAAGAACAGGCGATATAGAAAATATCGGATATACGGACAGGCACGGAACTTTTTTTGAAATGCTCGGTAATTTTTCTTTCGGCGATTATTTCAAAGAAGAATCTCTTACCTGGGGCTGGGAGTTTGTGACGGAAGTGCTCAAGCTGCCTAAAGACAGGATCTGGGCTACGGTATATCTTGACGATGACGATGCATACAATCTGTGGAAAGACAAGATCGGTATTCCCGAAGAACATATAGTAAGGTTGGGCAAAGACGACAACTTCTGGGAAATCGGAATAGGTCCATGCGGTCCGTGCTCGGAGATATATTTCGACAGGGGCGAAAAGTACGGCTGCGGCAAGCCGGATTGTAAACCGGGCTGCGACTGCGACAGATATATAGAGTTCTGGAATCACGTGTTCACTCAATTCGACAGAGATGAAGAAGGAAATTATAATCCTCTTGAGCATCCTAATATAGATACTGGCATGGGTCTTGAACGTATGGCGTGCGTGATGCAGGAAACGGATTCGATCTTCGCGATAGATACAATTAAACATATTTTAGACGGAGTAGTCGAGCTTTGCGGAGTTCCTTATAAAGGGGGAGCCGCCAAGGAAGACATTTCCATTAGAATCATAACGGATCACATTCGTTCAGTCACTTTTATGATAAGCGATGGTATAATCCCAAGCAACGAAGGCCGCGGGTACGTTCTCAGAAGGCTTCTGAGAAGAGCTGCAAGACACGGCAGACTTCTCGGTATAAAAGGTCAGTTTATGGCGGAGCTTTCTAAACGCGTTATAGAAGTTTCAGGCGACGCATATCCTGCATTAATAGAAAGACAGGATTATATTTTCAAAATATTATCCGTAGAAGAACAGAAATTCAGCGAAACAATAGATCAGGGTACAAATATCATTGCGGAATATATAGATGAACTTAAAAAATCCGGCAAAACTCAGCTCGAAGGCGAAAAGGTATTTAAACTTTACGACACTTACGGATTTCCGCTCGAACTTACCGTTGAAATTCTGGAAGAAAGCGGCTGCACTGCAGACGAGGACAGCTTTAACGATCTTATGGAAAAGCAGAGGGAAACAGCTCGCTCGGCGAGAAAATCGGATGACGAAACCGCATGGCAGGATGAAGAACTGGGATTTTTTACATCAGACGACGCAACCGTATTCACCGGCTACGATACCCTTACAGACACCTGCAAGGTCAAAGCTATTTTAATAGACAAAAAGACTGCCGATACTATTTCCAAAGGTCAGGAAGGCGTTATAATTTTAGATAAAACGCCGTATTATGCAGAAATGGGCGGACAGGCAGGCGATAAAGGAATTATAACTTCAACAGACGGCGCCGAGCTCATCGTAAACGATGTCGTTTTGGCAAAACATCTTTATGTGCATAAAGTTAAAGCCGAAGCAGGATCTGTTTCAGTAGGAGATTCCGTAACTGCTCAGGTAGACAGGATCAACAGAAACAATATAGCAAGAAATCATACTGCAACTCATATACTCCAAGCTGCTTTAAAACAGATACTTGGAGATCACGTTGCTCAAGCGGGTTCAAGCGTAAGCGCAGATAATCTAAGATTCGACTTTACTCATTTTGAAGCGGTTTCAAAAGAAGATATAGAAAAAATAGAAAAACTGTCCAATAAAATCATAAGCGAATTTATAGATGTAGATACTCAGATCCTTTCCGTTGAGGACGCTAAAAAAACAGGCGCTACGGCTCTATTCGGCGAAAAATACGGCGATACCGTAAGAGTAGTTTCCGTAGGAGATTTCAGCAAGGAATTCTGCGGCGGCACTCATC
>JAAVYD010000192.1 GCA_022790955.1 Bacillota bacterium | reverse complement strand
GATGATTTCAGGATCAGACAGTTTAGCAGATGATATACGTATGCGATGTGAGATTGCTGCAGGAGCATATTTTTTATACAAGTCATCGATAATGACAAATACAATTAAAATAAAATCTTCAAAATTAACAGAAAAAGTGGTATTATTGTTTTGAAACTTCAACATAACAGTGCCTTCTTTATGATTTGAGATTTTTTATTTTAGAATAGCACAACGGGTTAATTTATGAAAAATGAGATCGTTATTAAAAAAAATGCTTAATTATGTTATGAAATTGATTATTGCGATGGATATACTTATGAAAATTTTATGGCAGATATAAAATTAGTAGATGCATGTGTATTTAATATAAACTTTTCTAATGTCAAATTTATAATATGCAGCAAAATATTTTCTTGAAATATTAACCTTAAATAAATTTATATGGTATAATCAATGTTGAGGATTATCGCTGGCGGTCGGTCACTCTCTTTTAGAAAGGGGGTGACGCACAATGACGATTTCTAATTTCTGTGAAATAGGAATGCTGATTGTAGCAGTTATTACATTATGCGTCGATATTTGGCGTAATAAGAAATAATACGACCGCCTGATTCAATAAAGTACATTAGTACATATTGAGTAGGCGGTCAAACAAGACTATTTGGACTGACCGCCGCGCAAAAGCGGTAATCCTTTTATATATAAAGATTAGCATTAAAATAAAAAATAATCAAGGAAGAATGAAAAATATCTTGTGCATACAGGGTATTTTTTATTAATATGCAGTAAATACAGGCAGGCGGCATATCTGTAAAATTTATTTTCATTATGAAACAGGCAGGGTAGTTTTGTTTTATAATTATATGTGTGTTTTCCAAAAATGTTTTTGTTTTTCCTGGCGATTACCTCTATGAAAAAATCCACCGTTAATGTATAATAAATCAAATGGGCAAAAGCAGACTGAGATTAAAAATTTCGGTGGATTGAGATTAACAATAATACGGTTTCAGGAGCTTTAAAAATGAAAAATATACTGTTGGCAGCGGCTTCCGAAAAGAATCTTAGCGTATTGGTTTCCATGACGTCCTGCGCTTCGGAAGTAAATATATTTACAGCTTCAGACGGAAACAGCGTAAGGCGGATTTTAAGAGAGTCGGATATAGATCTGGTAATTATTAACACTCCGCTGTCAGACGAGCAGGGAATCGAGCTTTCTTTATTCGCTGCCGACGTTATGATGCAGCCTGTTATCGTAATTACCGGAGAAAATACTTTTTTAAGAGCGGGAGAAAAGCTGAAAAGCCGCGGCATCGTAGTGGTTACGCGGCCTGTGGATAAAAAAATTTTTACCTGCGCGCTGAACAATCTTCTTATATTAAGCTGTCGTATAGGAGTTTTAAAGAAGAAAAACAGCGAGCTTGAAGAAGCGATAGAAGAAGGAAAATTGGTAAACAGGGCAAAAAACGCGCTTATGAGCAATCTCAAGATGACGGAAGCCCAGGCGCACAGGTACATAGAAAAGCAGGCGATGGATCTGAGAATTACAAAAATCAAGGTTTCAAGAAATATTTTAAAGACATATTATAACAAGTAAATAAATTTAAAATATACATAAAATTTGTTTTTATTATGACGATGAAATCAATATTAATATTGTATAGATACAGATTCTATAATTTTGCAGGAAGACCGCGTTGTTTTGCATAAAGCTGCCGAGCGCAATATTATTAATATTAACAATATACATGCTGTTAATATAATGTATTTTTTAGGATACTTTTTAAACAGCGTCTATTTATAGTTATACATCACTGAAATTAATACGGAGGAAGTTATGGAAAAAACAAGATATCTGCTTCTTGAAAACGGTACGGTTTTCAAGGGGAAGGCTTTCGGCGCCGAAGGCGATGTAACAGGCGAAGTCGTTTTTACAACAGCGATGACGGGATACATAGAAACATTGACTGACCCAAGTTATTATGGTCAGATAGTTGTGCAGACGTTTCCTCTTAT
>JAAVYD010000070.1 GCA_022790955.1 Bacillota bacterium | reverse complement strand
TGGTATTATTGTTTTGAAACTTCAACATAACAGTGCCTTCTTTATGATTTGGGATTTTTTATTTTAGAATAGCACATTTTGTTGAAGTTTTTTTGCTATTTCATCAAAATTTAATAGCACAACGGGTTAATTTATCAAATCCTTTTGCATATCCGTATTTAAAAGATACAGATATAGCCTCTGCAGGTTCTTCAAATACTTTAAGCACAACAAACTCATTTATAGTCATAAAATCATCAAACATATATGATTCAATAGGTTCTATACGTTTATGCATATCTTCCAACAACTTGCTATATGCCGGACAGTGTAGGTATTCGGGTAATTTTCCAAAATCTACGCCCGAAAACATCACAATATTGCTATTTGTGATTACACTCATTTTTAACATTCCTCCCATAATTCCGCAAATTGTTCGATTGCAAGGGCTTCACTGATATAAGTATGTATATAGCCCATATGTGATAAATCTAATGTGTTGACCTTTTTATTTTCGGTCATAGTGTTTAATATTTGTGAAAATGTTTTATACGCTTGTTGTAATTCTTGCAGATTCAGTTCGTTTTCGTGCAATGCGCAACATATTTCAATTTCTCTCATGTGTTCCTCCATATCTTTGCCATAAGCGGCAACTCTGTTATTATTGGAATCATCCCAACTTGTTGGGATGTCTGATATTTATTTTTTCTTAAACGCATAATCTTTCGACCACTTGTGGTCGAAAATCTGTATAGGAGTTGCTATTTTGGCAACACCTAATAATCAACGGAATAGGGTTCCCCCGTTTGTGGGGGAAGCCCTTATAAATATTGTTCAGGTAATACAGCCGCTCCGATTTTCAGACCTGCGGCTATATTATTCAAATAGCGAATAGCAGAATTGTAATCGTCAAATATATCTATAATACATTCTGTTCCGTTTTGTCTGGCTTTCAAATAATAATATGAATCTTCCGGTCTGCGGTGTATCCATATCCGATCGGTGCGATCCATATTTATTAATCCCGATTCTTTACATATCCAAGCCCACATAATTAAACTTTCCTTTCTGTGATTGTATAGAAAAAATTACTTTTAGCTTTATTGTGGCTATTTAGCGTAAAATTTCTCTCGTACTCCACCAGTTTTCTATATACACTGAGAATATGGCGGAGTACGGGGAAAACCGTTGATATTACTGAGCTGTACGTGACCGCCACCTTGGCGGAGTACGGTACGTATTCCGCCAAATGCCCCGTATTCCGCCACGTTGGCGGTCACGTAGAACCATTGATATAACTATGTTTTTATCGTATTCCGCCATTTTTTACGTGGCTATAAGAGAAACATACCATTTTTTAGGATTAAATCCTGTCGACCAGCTTTTTATTTTACCCTCTTTTTTCAAATCTGATTTTGCGCGCTCTAATGTTCTTTCGCTGATACTCATAGCTTCCGCATATTCGTTTAATTCTGAAACTGGAACGGATTCTTTATCAGCGAGAAAATCAAGTATTAATTCTTTGGCTGATTCTCTTTGTGGTAATTGGCGATTGGTATAATTTGCAGAGGCTATAAAGTCCCGATCCTTTTTATCGGTGTAGCCTTTAAACTGGATAATTTCATCTTCTATGGCGTATAGTATGGTATCGCTGGTACGGCTGTAATTTGATTTTTCATGGGATAAATAACGTATATCCGGATTATCGATTTCGCCTGCCATGATAACACTGCGCGAAATGTCCCATATATCCGCACTGTCCGCGATTCTTTTTCTGCCCCAAACTCCCGATTGCTTATTGGCGTGCGATATTATAATAAAAGTGGTTTTATACTTTTTGCCGTACCCTATAAGGGGAGCTAAACACGCCCGCATAGCGTTTCTATCGCCCATATGTATATCGGGCGGTACAAAGGCTTGTATTGGATCGAAAATACATAATGCGGGGCGGTAACGGTCTAATAGCTGATCGAGAAACGCATTGTTAAATTTAACGTACTGGAACCGATCATCGGATATATCTATCGTGAGTATATTAGCCAGATTCGCGCCGTTTTTTCTTAATCTGCGTTTTAGTGTATATTCGTATGAATCCTCTGCAGAAAAGAACACTACTTTTTGCGGTTCTTTTGGAAATTGTTCCTCCCAACTATTTTCAAAAAAGCTATGTTTTCCGCTGCTTATAGCTGCGGCTAATGCGCACCAAACAGTAGTTTTTCCGCTGCCTCCGTCGCCTGCAATAGTGGTAATCTGGTATTTTGGTATGTAGCCTTGTATCAGCCAATCAGGCGTTTTTTCTGACGCGTCAGCCATAGTAACCATGTCAAGATTATGTTTCTTTGACTGACTGCGGTAATATGCCGCGGTTCCGGGTTCGTATTTGAATGCGCTTTTTACGATTGTGCTAATCTCACTGTCAGGTAAAGGCGGTACGCATTTTTCGGCATTTTCTAAAGTTATCACGCTATATATAGCATTTTCGGAAAGTCCTTTAGCTCTCATACTGCAAGCAAGCTGAAATAAAGCCGTATTTTGTCCACCCTCCGGTATTGTGTCGGGCAGTTTAAAATCCGGCTTGTCCAAGCTATCACGGGCAGGATTAGTAATAAAATTTATCACTGTATCATCAGCGGGCTTTAATGCATATGCAAACGGACTGCGATCCCATGTATATGGATTCCCGTTTTCGTGGATACTCGGAGGGGCTACTATATAGCCGCCAGACGCGCGAACATCTACACCGGGGTATATTCCCACCATATTTTTAATTGGCTTGTCATAGCGATAAAATATGTGTTTTCCGCCGCTTCCTGTTGTGGATACCCATGTATCGGCTGGCAGTGTTAACCCATGCTCAGATTGCCATTTTTCGAGCGATTTAAGCCCGTTAATACCCTTTATCCGGCTTTACATCAAGATCAATCGCTATAAGCCATGCAGAGGCTTCCCCGGTGGCAATTCCGATATTAGCTTCCTGCCATTTATCCCACCATCTTTCAATTTGCTTTAAATCCTTTGTCGCGTCTTTAACACCGTGAGAGGTAAGGGGCGTTTTCCCCTTTGCTTTTAAAGGAAACACCGCCAAACCTAAACCGGCATAAGAGAGCGCGTTTTCTTTAAAAATGCTCATTTATTCCGTATCCCTTGATATGATAGTGTTTCTTTTGTTTATAAATTCCTCCAGCGTGTCCATGTTTATAAGCCGTTTTTTTCCTACTGCTACAAATGGCAGTTCACCGCGCAATATACAGCACCTTAAAAAGTTATATGTAATAGCTGTATTAGGGTCTTCGGCTTTAAGCTCGTTTATAGCTTGCTGGATCGTTCTCATTCTGTTCATGGTTACACCTCTTGCTTTTATTCGCATATAATGGATTCAATAGATACATTTAAAGCCTCTGCAATTTTCCCTGCTGTTACAGGGCTAACAGTCCCTTTTAAAGAATACAAAGTTCCTACACTTACCCCCGATTTTTTACTTAATTCCGTTTTTGTAATTTGTTGTTTTGCTATTTCGACAAATAACGCCTTTTTATTTATTTTCATGTGCAACCTCCTTTATGAAATTTCTTATTTTAAATAAGAATGCTACATATTAATGTGAATTTCAATATAAAATCGTAGAAAGTTGTATGATTATGTGAATATCGTACATTTTCATGTTTTTAGTATATAATAATGACTAAAATACAATTATGCTTGATATTAATACAAATTCATTATAATATTGGAGTGTAAATATTAATAGTGACGAAAGGCTATGCAAATGGACGAGCAAAAATTAAAAGATACTATAAGTGTGCGTTTCAAAGAATTAAGAAAAAAACACAATTTATCACAAAGTAAATTTGCAAAAGAAATAGGGATTTCCACATCTTCCATGTCGTCATATGAAGCAAAAGTTAATTTACCGCCTATTTTAATTTTGACAAAAATATCTGAAAAGTACGCTGTTTCAATAGATTGGTTATGCGGAAGGGAAATAAAAGGTGAGTATTTAAATACTATTGCTGACTTGATACAGATTTATGAAGAAGCGAAAGAAAAATTAGAAGCAAAATGTCAAGAGGTTCGTACATCTGATTTTAGCAGATCTATTGGAATTGTTACAAATGATGCAATTGCAGAAAAAAGAGTATGCAAAATTTTACAAAATATTGATATTATGTATGATTTGTATAAAAAAGGTACTATTAGTGCGGATATTTATAATCAATGGAAAACAGAAAGAATAAATGCTTATAAAGAAATTAGCATAAAAGAATTAACAGATATTTTTTTTGAAGAGGAACAACAGGAGGAATAAAAGCATATGGCATATGTAAAAAAGCGTGGAGATTCGTATTTTATCCGTTGTTCTGCCGGATATGATTCGACTGGTAAACAGATACAAAAAAGTATGACGTGGCGTATACCGGAGGGTATGTCGCCTAAAAAAGCAGAAAAGGAAGCGCACCACCAAGCCGCCATATTTGAAGAACAGGTACGCAATGGTGAAGTATACGATGGTCGGTTAAAGTTTAAAGATTTTGCGGAAAAGTGGTTTACTAATTATGCAGAGTTGCATTTACGCCCCCGAACTGTGACAAGATACCGGGAATGTATGCAGAGGATAAATAAAGCGGTAGGGCATGTACCGATAAATAAAATAAGACCGCAGCACTTAATAAAATTTTATAATTCGCTGACTGATCCTATTATCCCCCGAACATATGCGCCGGCTGTGGATTTTGATAATCTGATTGCAACGAAAGGTTTTACCCGTTCTGCTCTTGCCAAGTCCTGCGGCGTTTCTGAATACGCTGTAAGGCAGCTTGTAAACGGTAAATATATTCAGGAAAAGCCGGCGTTAAAATTGTCTGAAGCTCTGGAAATCCCTCTGCAAGAATTGTTTAATATTTCAGAATCCGAGCACGTTTTATCTCAGGAAACCATTCTAAGCCATCATCGTATTATTTCTTCAATCATGTCTAAAGCCGTAAAATGGCAAATAATCCCCTCTAATCCTGCTGAACGCGTAGAAGCTCCAAAAGTTCAGAAAAAAGAAGCTGTATATCTTGACGAATACCAAGCCGTAGAAATGCTTGAAGCACTTGAAAATGAGCCTTTACAGTATAAAACCGCTATTTATATGCTGCTTTATACAGGTTTTCGCCGCGGCGAGATGTTAGGTTTAAAGTGGGACGATATAAATTTTGATAATAATACTATAGCGGTAAAGCGTTCTGTTTTATATAACTCTGATATGGGAGTGTTTGAAGATGAAACCAAAAATGCGACATCTCAGCGCATTATAAAAGTGTCGACAGGGGGTTTTGTCGATACTCAGGAAATACTGCGTTTATCAGAGCGAATGGCGGCTAAAAGTAGGGGATTTATGGCAAAATGAAGATTGGATATTTACAACGCAGTACGGTAAAGTTATGCACCCTGATACGCTGTCTGCATGGTTCCGCAAATTTATAGACAGTAACGGGCTACCGCCTGTTCATCTTCATAGTTTGCGTCATACCAATGCGAGCCTGTTAATAGCGTCAGGCACAAATTTGCAGACAGTAGCAAAAAGGTTAGGTCATGCAGACGCAACGACGACAGCGCGAATTTACAGCCATGCCATACAATCAGCCGACGCGGTAGCGGCTGAAACGCTTGAAGATATTTTAAAAAATGAAAAGCGATAATGCACAAATAATGCACAAAATGATATTAATGCATAAATCGGATAAAAAATAAAAACCTTGGAACTGTTGAAATTCCAAGGTTTTTACTGGCGCGCCATGTAGGATTCGAACCTACGACCTTCACATTCGTAGTGTGCTACTCTATCCAGCTGAGCTAATAGCGCACAACCAACAATAATTATTATACTCATTGTTGGGCTTGTTGTAAAGAGTTTTTTTAAAATTAATGTTATTTATTTAAAAAAGTCGTTTTACATATAAAGTGGATAAAATATAAATAAGGTATTAAAGGAAAATAAATTTTTTCCTTTAATACCTTAAGGCAAAATTTAAATATAGTTTGATTAAGCAAGTATATCTATGAAATCACCGGTTCCTACAGGTGCAGGTATGGATTCCATCATATCCTGAACCAGAGAAACGGCCATTGCTTCCTGCTGATCCATAGATTTTTTCATTAAAGCTATATTAACCGAGGTCTGAACTTTAGCCTGGCTCATGCTTACACTTGCTGCAGCAATAGAATTTTCTATACCCATAATAACAAACTCCTTTCGTTAATTATATCGGCAAGTTTTCATTGAAAAAAAGAGCTGTTAAGTAATAATGTGGAGTAAAATATTAATATTACAGAAACATTTATGTATGGGTTATATTTACAAAATTAAAAAATATTTGGCGATAAAATTATGAGAGAAAAGAAAGATAAAATAAATTTGTATAATAAACGGTGTTTTTGTGATAAAATAATCAGGATCAGTTAATTCAAGATAATTATAATAAATTTTTTGCAGTGTTTCTGCAAATGCAGATCAGTGTAAAATATAAATTATTTTAAAGGAGAAAATATGGCTCAGAAATTTTATAAGTGCGCTCATTGCGGAAATATTATAGCGTTTGTTGAGGATAAAGGCGTGCCTGTTATGTGCTGCGGGCAGAAGATGGAGGAAATGGTTCCGGGCACAACAGACGCGGCTCAGGAAAAGCATGTTCCAGTTGTAACAGTTGAAGGTAATAAGGTAACTGTATCTGTAGGCGAAGTTGAGCATCCTTCTCAGGAGGAGCATTATATTCCGTGGATTTCTATTGAAACGAAACAGGGCAATCAGCGTAAGGTTTTAAAGCCGGGAGAAGCGCCTAAAGCGGTATTCGCTCTTTCTGAAGGAGATGAATTTATTGCGGCGTATGAGTACTGCAATTTGCATGGTCTTTGGAAGGCTGAGGCGTAGGCTGCGCGAATCATTTTTATTGATTTAGCGAATGTGTGAATTATAATATTTAAAAAACTCCTGAATCTGAAAATACGTAAATAAAAATTTTCGGATTCAGGAGTTCAGTTTTAAAGATCTATAAATAGATATTCGCAGAAAAAACATTTAATATAAAATTTTATAAAATATAATCGTTGTTATACAAGATCATTGGTTTTATATATTCTGCGGCTTTCTTCACGGGCTTTCAGGATAGAAGCCTTAATTTCATCTGGCAGATTTTTTTGCTGTTCTTTGTCAAGCTCTGCTGTTTCCACTGCAGGAAGCACAGTCATTATAACATGCGCTGGTTTTATCCATTTGCCGTTGTTAGCCTCCATAATCTTATATGTGCCGTCTATTGAGATGGGTATGATAGGAGATCCGTATTTGAATGCTGTCTTAAAAGCCCCGAGTTTAAATTCACCGATATCGTCGCCGCGGCTGCGGGTTCCTTCAGGAAATATTATAAATGAAGAGCCTTCGGAGATTCTTTTGCCTGCGTCGTTGAGCATTCGCAGGGATTGACGGGCGTCTTTTCTATCTATGAATACGCAGTCGATATATTGCATCCACGTTCTTATAAGAGGTATTTTCGCAAGAGTATCTTTTGAAACAAGCCCGTAAGGTCTGTCAAGATGACCTAAGAGTACGGGGATATCCCAATCGCTCTGGTGATTTGCTATGTATATAGCGGGTCTGCCCGTGAGATTTTCTTCACCGTGAAGTTCTACGGTAACTCCTGCATTTTTCAGCATTTTAAGCGCCCAGTGGCGGACACGGCGTTCCACTAAGGCTTTGAATGCTCTCGTATCCTCATTATTTTTGAGTTTTTTAGCTTTCATCATATCCGGGATAGCGGATATGAGGTAGAAAAAAACTCTTATAAACCATATAATTGTCCTCAAGATATGCCTCCTTATATTGCCCGGGTCAGGGCTGATTTTAATATACTATGACATTTTAACATAAATAGCGTTGTAATTCCATTTACGCCGGTATAACAGCGTAAAAATAAAATGTAAAGTCCAGATATAATGGTGTTCGTTCATATTATTTGTGACGCGTTTTTTATATTATATTTATTCTTACGCTATGTCTGAATATTTTTATGCTAAGGTTAAATTCCGCATTTTCAACTTTGCGGATTATTAGCGGTAGATTTCCGTAGCTTCTGCATGGTGGTAAGCAAAACGGGAGCGAAGCTCCGCGGGAAACAGAATTTCTGCATCCTTTCCGAACTTAAAAAAATAAAATTCTATTTGCATAGGAGTGGAATGAAACACGTAAATATCGTTATCAATAATTTTTGTATACTCTGGGCGAAGATAGAGCATGGAGTTGTATTTTTTGATGCCTTCGGACGTAAGCCTGATAAGTATTTCATCAATATCATTAAGAAGAAATTGAATGCCTTTTTCTGTGATAGCTTTTTCAAAGCCTTTTCTTGTTTCAATATCTATGGATTGTTTATCTTCATAATTGCATACCGCTGACACTATCCGTGAAACTCTAAAAGAAGCTATATTGTATTCATTTTTTACTTTGGGATCGCGGTGGGAAAAACGGGCTAATCCCAAAAAATAGTTATAGCTGGAGGCTTTGTCCGGAAGTATTTTATATGGAATAACAATAAACTGTTTTCCATTAATAAGTTTTATAGATATTGTGCATTTTTGCGATATTGCATTGTTCAGTTCATCTATTATATTCCTATAAAAAATAAATTCGCGATCTATATATGTAAGTCTGCTGTATTCTTCTATGATAGCTTTTAGAAAAATTCCGGGTTTTTTAAAATAATGAGATTCGGCAGAGGAATCCGTATATCCTGAAATGATCTGATAAACTTCGTTAGTCAGCCGTATCTTTTTACCTTCTCCTTTAGGAAACGATATAAGCCTGTCAGCTTGTTCTTTTATGTATGAATCGCACAGCGTTTCGATCAAATGCTGTTTTTCCGATTCGCTCAGATCGAGCTTCGATTGGCGGTGTATAAGACGGCTATATTCATTAAATTTTGCCGAATATGCAGAAGAAAGATTAGCGCAGGATTGATTATAAAAGTTGATAAATATATGGTTTATGAATCCGGAAAGGGTATATTCTTTTTGAGCCGATTGGAAGGCATTAATATCATGATATACGATATACCATGCATAACTGCTCAGATTTATGTGTTGTCTGTGGTTTTCGTTTGTAAGATAATCAGAAAATGACATTTATTTATCTCCTGTAAAGCTGTAATGATATGATTTTAGTATATACGATTTTCCGTATTAGTGCATTTAATATGAACAAAATTTTGCATAATAAATGCAAAATTATTTGGAAATAGCAGATTTATATGAACAAAAATGCTTGACATAGGTACACTTTACTGAAATGTAAAAAGATGATAGAATATTAATATATTGAAATTATAGTTTGTAATATTATTGATATGGATAAAATAAGTATGTTATTTAAGCAGTGGGATATTAAAAAATAGATATTATCATTTTTTAGCGATGAATGTGAAATGTATGATATAGCTTATTTTTATACTCGATATTTGAATATAAGGAGAAAATATGAAAAGAAAAATAGCAGTATTATTAGTTGTCGTATTATGTAATTTATTATTTATAGGTTGTAGTAATAAAGTAGATAAATATGATAAATTAATAGATTATTTAAATGAAAATGGAGTACAAACATATAAAGGTGTTAGGGGTTCAAAAAATCATACTGTAAGTATGAAAAATAAAGACAATATAATATTAGTAGATTATGTTGAAAATATTAATGATTCTAAATCGGTTTTTAATCTGGAAATAGAAAAAGGAGCTTCAATTATTGATTTAGAGGCAATGTATATGTTTGATATAAAAGAAAGTGGTCTTTATGGTACTTGGAAAGAAGAAGGAAATGCAAAATTAGATATATCATTATATAAATTAAATGATCATATAAAATGGGATGATTATGATACAGATATTATTGTAAATGGTAGTAAAGTATCTCCGGAATTAATGTATGCAGATGGAAAGGGAAATTTACCAAAGTTAGATAGCTTATATATGGACGATATAATAAATGGTATTAAAAATATTTTAAACGATACTAATATAGATGATATAACAATTAAAGATTTAGGATTTTTAAATATAGAATAGATAAATTTAAAAATTATTAAAATAAAGAGTATTTGAAGTAGCAGGAGGAAATATGAAAAGAAAAATATCAATATTATTAGTGATAACATTAATTATTAGTTTGATACCTTTACAAGTATTTGCAAATAAAGATATTACAGTTACATTAAATGGACAAAATGTTAATTTTGATATAAATCCACAAATGATTAACAATAGAGTAATGGTTTCAATGAGACATATATTTGAATCATTTGGTATGAATGTTTCATACTCTGGAGGAAAAATTTATGCTTCTGATGATAATAATAGAATACAAATGGAAGTAGGTCTTAAATGGATATATAAAAATACATCAAATATTGAAATGGATGTTCCTCCGAGAATAGTAAATAACAGAACTTTAGTACCAGTAAGAGCAATATCTGAATGTTTAGGAGCAGATGTTAAATGGGATAATAATAGTAGAACTGTTATTATTACTACTGATAAAAATATAACTATAAATAATACAACAAAAGAAGATTGTAAATATTATATAGGTGTTGATTATAGAAGTATTAAAAGACAATATAAAAATGCTAAAGGACAATTTGCATTTGCAACATCATATATAAATGAAGATAATCAAATATGTATATTAACAGATATATGGTATACACTTACTGCAAATTATCATGATGTAACATTGCATAATTTAACTACAGGTCAAACTATTAAAGATCCGGAGAGTTATTATGATAAAATGTCAAATTATTTTTGGGGAATTGAAAGAATACATTATATAGGTTTATGTGCAGAAGTATTAGAACATTTAGTTAATATGGAAAAACAACAAGAAGGAATTAAAATTAATAGTGACGAATTAAATAAATTATTGACATAAAATCTAAAGAATATTATAACATTTTTATAAAATATTATTCAGATACAGGAGAACAGGATAGATTTATGCTTACTACACTTCAGCTACAATTAAAGCCCAAGGAAGGAAAAAGACTGATGCCGCAGATGGCTTCGGCTATGCACGGTGTGATGATGGAGCTCATAGATGAAGATTATGCAGAGACTTTGCACAGTGACGGTCTTAGACCTTATAGTCAGTTTTTAAGTTTTAACGGAGATGACGTATATTGGAATATCAATGTGCTGGAAGATGAAGCATACAGAAGGATAATACTGCCGTTTATGGATGAGGAGTTAAAGACCGTCCGTATGGAAAGACATGATATGGATATAGACATAATCAGCCGCAGACTTCATCAGGTTTCAGAACAATCTTTAACAGAGGAGTTTTATGCGGGAAGCAGCGGCAGATATTTTAAGGTCAGGTTTGCGACGCCGACAGCGTTTAAGCAGAACGGGAAGTATACATTCCATCCGGATCTTGGGTGCATATATGGAAGCCTGATGCGCAGATATGATTTTGTGAATAAAAAGGAATCCTTTTATGATGATGATCTGTTAGAGGAACTGACGGCAAATACTTCTATTATAAAATATAATTTGAAAAGCACGAGTTTTCATTTAGAAGGCACGAGGATACCGTCGTTTGTGGGCTGGATAGTTATAAGAAACGATGGTCCGCAGACTATGGGGAATTTTATAAAGCTGCTTTTGCGTTTCGGAAAGTTTTCAGGTGTCGGAATAAAGACCGGAATCGGAATGGGAGCATTGCAGCTGATAGACAGGGAGGAAAAGAGCTTTGACAAATGAGCATACTAATTTGATTATAGGTTCTCTGCTGCACGACATAGGAAAGATTATATTTCGGGCAGGCGAGCGTAAGAATCACAGCGAGAGCGGATACGAATATCTGAAAAATGAATTGGGTTTTGGAGAAAGCGCCGATACAAAAACGGTATTAGACTGTGTATTATATCATCACAGCGCTTTGATAAAAAATGCAAAGATTGCGGATGATTCTATGGCATATATAACATATATAGCCGATAATATAGCGTCTGCTTCCGACCGCCGCGAAGCGTCGGAACCGGAGCCCGGTTTTGATGCAAGGCTGCCTCTGGAAAGCATATTTAATCATTTTAAGAAAAATAACCATAAACATTATTATGCGCCGGCTATGCTGGGTCGAGATGAAAGTATAAATTATCCGAGCGATGAAAAGAAACCTTTTACTCAGGAGCAGTATGATAAGATAAAACTTCAGATGACCGATGCTTTAAAACGCGGAATCACGTGGGATTTTCATTACATAAATTCTCTGCTGGAGATTCTCGAAAGCGCAGCTGCATATATCCCGTCGTCCACATCGAAAAAAGAGGTGGCAGATATTTCTCTGTACGATCATTCCAAGCTGACTGCGGCAATAAGCAGTTGTATTTATATGTATCTGCAGAGCACAGGAGAGCATAATTATAAAGAATGTCTGTTTAAAAATGCAGAAGAATTTTACAAGCGGGATGCTTTTCTGCTTTTTTCTGCCGATATTTCAGGAATACAGAATTTTATATATACGGTTCAGGGCGAGGGCGCTTTAAAGATGCTTCGGGCAAAGTCGTTTTATCTTGAGATTTTTATGGAAAATATGATAGACGAGCTTTTTGAGAAAATCGGAGTATCGAGGGCTAATCTTCTTTACTGCGGCGGAGGTCATATGTATGCGCTGCTGCCGAATACAGCGGAAACTATCGAGAAAATAAATAATATGCATCGCAGCGTGAATAAGTGGCTGCGCGGGCGTTTTAATATCTCGCTTTACGTGTCTTTCGGATATGAACCATGCAGTAAACTTACGCTGCATAATGAGCCGTCCGGCAGCTATAAAGCTCTTTACAGCGCTGTAAGCAAAAAAATCTCCGAGGATAAATCTCACAGATACTCGGCGGAAGATATAATCGAGCTGAACAGTCAGAAGGTGATATCGGGAGAACGGGAATGCAGGATATGTAAGGCTATAGGTCCAGTTGATGAGGATGGTTTGTGTACTATATGCGCTTCCATAAAGAATTTTGATATTTTAAATAAAGATTTCTTTACGATAGTTTCAGAAGAATTAGCAGGTTCAATACCTGTTATGGAAGGAAGATGGCTGGTCGCTGACAGCGAAAAAGAACTGCGGACGAGAATCGGGAATCAGGACAGTTCGTTTATAAGAGCCTTTTCCAAGAATGCTTTTTACAGCGGTCAGGATATAGCCTCCAAGCTGTGGGTAGGAGATTATACTATATCGGGAGCCAGCATGAATGATTTTGCCAAGGCTGCCGAGGGAATAGACAGGGTAGCTGTTCTGCGTTTAGACGTGGATAATCTGGGACAGGCTTTTGTGGCAGGTTTTGATGATGAAGCGAATGATAACAGATATGTAACGTTGTCGAGGACGGCTACGTTTTCACGTCAGATGAGTATATTTTTTAAGTATCATATAAATCATATTCTGAAAAATCCGCAGCATGATAATTTTGCAAATAAAAATAAAAGCGGCGAGGGCAGAAATGTGTCAATAGTTTATTCCGGCGGCGACGACGTTTTTCTTGTGGGCGCATGGAACGATGTTATAGATGCGGCTCTTGATATAAACGACAGCTTTGAAAAGTTTTCAAGAGGTTCGCTGACTATATCGGGCGGCATAGGCTTGTACAGCGCCGGATATCCGATACACGTAATGGCGGATGAAGTAGGTAAATTAGAAGATTTTTCTAAAGAGCTTGAGGGGAAAAATGCAGTAACGCTGTTTTATGATTCTTATAAGAATAAAAATGATACAGGAAAAAATGAAAAGAATCAAAATGACAGTAAGAAAACGGATACGTCAGGCAGATACGACTGGAAAACCTTTGCGGATAAGGTTATAGGTGAAAAATACAACGAATTGAGAGTATTTTTTGAAAGTAATCAGGACAGAGGAAAGAGCTTTTTATACAGATTGCTTGAATTGCTCAGAGGACGGTCGGAGAAAATCAATTTTGCAAGATACGTTTATCTTTTAGCAAGAATGGAGCCTGCAAAAGAGGCTTCTCCGCAGGAAAAGGAAGATTATAGAGCGTTTACAGAAAAGATGTATAATTGGATGAAAGATGAAGAGGACTGCAGGCAGTTAATAACGGCGATATATTTATATGCTTATCATACAAGACAGGAGGAAAAAGATAATGCAGGAAGAATCTAAACGAAAAAATACGGCAAATATGAATAAAAAAATTGATATATATGATATGTTAAGCAGTGAAAATTATGTAGATCAGGCTGAAAAGATAATAAAAGAACTCAAAGAAAGAGAAGAAAAAGATAAGAAGGATAAGAAAAAGAGACCTGCTGATAAATTTAAGTTAGTTACGACATCGCAGCTTAGAAATATACTTGATATGGTTATGAACATTTATAATCAGGTAATCAGTGAAAAGCAGGATGAGTTAAGTGAAGATGTTATTAACAGGATACAATATTTAAAAGTGAAAATGATATATAATGCTGGCAAAGAAAATTCAGTAAAAGTGTTTATAGATGAATCTGGATTAATGAAATATATCGATCATATCGGCTCCAGCCGTAAGAATTATATTCTGTTTACAAGATATATGGAGGCTCTTGTAGCATATAGAAAATATGTCGGAGGAGATAAGGAAATCGGGTAAAACAGCCGGATATCGGTTTTATATGATTATATAAAATAAATATATGTAAATAAGTGATATTAATTATAAATATTTTGTATTAGAAGGCAGATTAAATTTAAAGGTTTTATTGATAACCTGAATTTTATTATACAAGGAGAAGCATTATGTACGCAAAAATTCAGATAACCGGAATTATTGAGGTTGTAACCGGAATGCATATAGGAGCTTCAAAGGCTTTTTCGCCGATAGGAGCGATAGATTCACCTGTTGTTAGAGATATTTTGAGCGGACTTCCTATGATTCCCGGCAGCAGCTTAAAGGGCAAGATGAGAACGCTTCTTGCCAGACAGTATAACGATGAGCCTGCATCATCGCCTAATCATGATGATGAGAGGATAAAGCGTATTTTCGGGGCGACTGAACCAGTTGTGCAAGGAGGACGGCTTTTATTTTCGGATATGATGATGAGTAATTCAAAGGAGGTGCTCGATAGAGGCGCAGAAGGGCTTACCGAAATAAAATTTGAAAACACTATAAACAGGTTAACCTCGGTGGCTAATCCAAGGCAGATAGAGCGCGTTATAAGAGGGGCTGAGTTTCCGCTGGATCTTATCTATGAGATTACGGATAAGCCTGAAGAAATCGAGGAGGATTTTCAGATAATACACGACGGTTTGCGTCTTTTGCAGTACGACTATATAGGCGGAAGCGGTTCGAGAGGTTACGGCAGGATAAAATTTAAAGATATTAATGCGGAAAAGGTTGTGGGCAATGTAGATGACGGCATTTTGGAAAAATGTTTAGATATAATGCAGGATTTTAAATAATCCGGAAAGGACATTTTTATGAATTATGCATTGTACAAACTGAGTTTTAATGCGGGCGTACATATAGGCTGTTCGTCTCTTGAAGACAGCGAAACGATTATCCATGCAGATACCGTATTTTCTGCTATGTGTCATCAGGCTTTAAAGATAGGCGGCGAAAAACATATTAAAGATTTTGTAAATATAGCTGCTGAGGGAAGGTTTTTGATATCGGATGCGTTTCCGTATATAGGAGATACTTTTTATATACCAAAGCCGATGATAGCCGTTCAGGCTGCGTCTGATGAAGGCAATTCCGTGGTTAAAAAGCAGTTTAAGAAGATGAAATTTATACCAGTAGATAAGGTAGATGAGTATATAAATGGAAGTATAGACGCTGAACATGTGAATGAGGAGTTTAAGCTGCTCGGCAAAAAAGAACTGCGTACTCATGCGAGCATAAAGGGTGAGGAAGAAACCAAACCTTACCATGTGGGAGTTTACAATTTCGATAAAGGAAACGGACTCTATATCATCATTGGCTGGAATAGTGATTCAGATAAAATTTTTGCTGACGAACTGCTGAAAAGCCTGCAGTATGACGGCATAGGCGGAGAACGGACTTCAGGGCTTGGAAGATTTGAAATGGAGGTACCTAAAATGCCTCAAGCTTTGGAGGAAAGACTGGGTGAAGACAGCAGATATTCTTATTATATGAATCTTTCGGCAGGCTTGCCGTCTTTTGATGAACTGGAAAGGGTTGTGAAAGGCGCGTCGTATACGCTGCTCAGACGGGGAGGTTTTGTGGCTTCGGAGAATTACGCGCAGGAGCATAGAAGAAAAAAGGATATGTATGTGTTTCAGCCCGGTTCGGTGTTTTCAGAGAAATTTGACGGACAAGTATTCGATGTATCCTCAGGGGGTTCGCATTCGGTTTACAGGTATGCGAAACCCATATGGATGGGGGTGAAGGCATGAGGGATTTTCTGAAAAGATATAAGATTAAGATAGAAACAATAGAGCCTGTTTTTATCGGTTCGGGAAAGACTATAAATAAGAAAGAGTATATAAGAAAAGGCAAAAAGGCATATATATTTGATCCTGCAAAGATGTATAAGGGACTTGTGGCTTTGAATAAAGGAGATGCGTATCTCAATTATGTGCTTGAAAGAGACATAAAGGCGGATCTTAACCGGTGGCTGCAGGAGCAGAAAGTAAAACAGGATATATATAAGGATTGGACTGTTTATGAAGTAGACGGAGGCGATATAAGGTTTGATAAAAATCCTAATAAGGAAATACAGACTTTCGTTAAGGATGCTTATGGAAAACCTTATATACCGGGAAGCAGTATTAAGGGCATGCTGCGTACTATATTGCTGGCATATGAAATAAGCATAAATGAGAAAAAATTGAACTCTGTGAAAAATGAGATTGCAGATAATATTAATAACAGAAAAGCAGGCAGCGGAAGATCGTTTTTAAAAAACGAAACGAGGAAGCTGGAGGCAGAAGTATTTAATAAACTTGAAAGACCCGATCAGAAAACAGCAGATGCTGTTAATGATATTATGTCCCAGATAAGGATAAGCGACAGTAAGCCTTTAAATGCGGAAGATCTTGTATTGTGCCAAAAGGTTGATCTTAATGAAAGCGGAAAAGAGGCTCGTATGCCTATGCTGCGCGAATGTATAAAGTCAGGCATTATTGCAGAATTTGAACTTACGATAGATACGAGTCTGGGCGAGGGCAAGTATATAACTGCCGAACGGATTGTAGCGGCGGTAAATCGGTTTTCAGGAATGTATCACAGAGTTTTCAGGAGCAAGTTTCCCGGTCTATCCCAAGAATTGGAAAAGGGTACGGTGTATTTAGGCGGCGGAGCAGGATTTGTAAGCAAAACGGAAGTTTATCCGTTGTTCGGCGAGGGCGAAGGTGTAAAAGCGACAAGCAATGTGTTAAAAAAATTTTATATAGGTCATAAACATGATTCAGATATAAGACGAGGCGTTTCGCCGCATATATGTAAAATGACATATTACGGCGGATCGCTTTGTGAAATGGGGCAGTGCAAATTAACTATATTAAAATTGAAATAAATGGAAAATTTGCTCCGAATGTTGAAATTACAGGGTTGAAAGGCGTAAATACTCGCCTTTCAGCCGAAAAAATATGATTAAAAATTTTAAGCCGCAAAACGGTGTTTCAGCCGTTGAGGCGCAAAGTTTCCAGAGGATAGGATTAAAAAAACAAAGCCCCCGAAAGGGGACGGAAACTTTAAGAATTTCTTATCTTGTAACATTTTAAATCTATTAAAAAAACAAAGCCCCCGAAAGGGGACGGAAACCTCACGGTCAAAATGATAGGCTGTGACCTCACAGCTTATTAAAAAAACAAAGCCCCCGAAAGGGGACGGAAACCGGTGAACTTGAAGCCGTTGCATTGCAGCAGCTTATTAAAAAAACAAAGCCCCCGAAAGGGGACGGAAACTTCATAAATATATTTTGTCATTTCTGACCCCTTTCCGATTAAAAAAACAAAGCCCCCGAAAGGGGACGGAAACCCGATCTACAAGTTCGGATAATTCTAAGCTTATAGATTTTAAATTAAAAAAACAAAGCCCCCGAAAGGGGACGGAAACTTTCAAATAATTCACATATTAAATTTTCAAGGTACATATTAAAAAAACAAAGCCCCCGAAAGGGGACGGAAACCGGCTTCAAGCTCACCGACATTTGTTATGTCGGCAATTTCAATTAAAAAAACAAAGCCCCCGAAAGGGGACGGAAACTTCTTTCTTATTCTTTACAAGATCACCGATTATATTAAAAAAACAAAGCCCCCGAAAGGGGACGGAAACAAGATATGAATATACCGAACGGCGGTATAAAAAATAATTAAAAAAACAAAGCCCCCGAAAGGGGACGGAAACTTTAAAAAATCTATCTATGTCAATGTCAGATGTGTTTATTAAAAAAACAAAGCCCCCGAAAGGGGACGGAAACGTATTCGAGCAGAAGCATGAAGGAATTTCCTTTTTAATTAAAAAAACAAAGCCCCCGAAAGGGGACGGAAACTTAAGGCTTCCATTTTTTATTAACATATTTTTTAACATATTAAAAAAACAAAGCCCCCGAAAGGGGACGGAAACGCAATTATTTCCAGATTTATTGATGAAATAAATGCCGAATTAAAAAAACAAAGCCCCCGAAAGGGGACGGAAACTAAAAGCGCGCTATCAAGAAAAAGAATACAGCCTTTAAAGGATTAAAAAAACAAAGCCCCCGAAAGGGGACGGAAATTGAACATTGTGATGTTCTCCTTTGTTAATTAAATGAAAAAACAAAATGCCCCGAGAGGGGACGGAAATTGAACATTGTGATATTCTCCTTTGCTAATTAAATGAAAAAACAAAAGCCCCCGGAAGGGGACGAGAGCAGAATAATTGAGAAATACAGAATTAATTATTTATTATATTAAAGAAAGGAGTTATTGATTTGAGCGGAGCGGTTAAGAAGATAATATACATAGCGGTATTTACAGCAGTTATTATAGCGGCGGCGCTGATAGGGCATAGGTTTAACCTATTTTCAAGGCTTATGCTGTTTTTAAGAAATAATGCCGGCAATAGCCGCAGACGGGTCAGGATAAGACCGGGCAGGGTAAGGAGAAGACGGAGGACATAATGTGATAAAAAATTTTTGCTGCAGATTTCAGGATATTGGATATGTAAACAGTAGCTGGGAGGAAAAGCAGATATGATGAATATGTTGATACCTGCTTATATGGAAGAACTGGATTACATAGTAAGTAAATTAATAGAAGGATACGATCTATATGAGATAACTACATGGCTGACACTTGGACCGTCTGAAATAGATTATATCGAAACAAAACTTTTGGAACTGGGTTTTTATTAAATAGAATTGTTTTATGTTCATAAAAATCAAATATACGGAGGTGATTAAAGATATCGTATTTATATGTAAACGAGCCGGGAGCAGTGCTGAGTTATTCCGAAAATTGTTTTACAGTAAATTGTAAAGACGGTACATTGCGCAGTATTCCTGCGGAAACGCTTGATGGTATTTCTCTTTTCGGTCCTGTTCAGGTATCGACTCAGTGTGTGGAGAAATGCCTGAGCAGGGGTATAGGAATAAGTTATTATTCAAAAAACGGTTCGTATTTTGGCAGATTGTCTTCTACAAACCATGTAAATGTGCGCAGGCAAAGAAGGCAGATCGAGTTATCGAACGATAACGGGTTTAAGCTGGAATTGTCTAAGAAAATTATAAAGGCTAAAATAAATAATCAGAAAGTGCTGCTGCAAAGGTATATGAGAAGCAAGCGTATGGATTTGAGCGGTTTAACATCAGAGATAGCTATATATGAACGAAAGATAGACGGTTGTACGGGTATTGAGCAGATAATGGGTTATGAGGGCGGAGCTGCAAAGGTATATTTTACAGGTCTTTCAAAACTGGTTTATTCTGATTTTAAGTTTAAGGGCAGAAATAGACGTCCGCCGAGAGATGCGTTTAATTCTATGCTGAGCTTAGGTTATTCGATTTTGTTAAATGAGGTTTACGGAGAATTAGAAAATAAAGGACTTAATCCGTATTTTGGGTTTATGCATAAAGACAGGGAAAAGCATCCTACTCTTGCGAGCGATCTTATGGAGGAGTGGAGGGCGGTTATTGTAGATTCTGTCGTTATGAGCCTTATAAACGGTCATGAGATATCGATAGACAGGTTTTCTAAAAGAGAGGACAAGCCGGGAATTTTTATAGATAAGGAAGGAATGAGGATTTTTATAAATAAATTGGAAAGAAAATTCATGACTCAGTCGAGATATTTGTCTTATGTCGATTATCCCGTAAGTTTTCGGAGGGGGATAGGTCTTCAGATAGAATGTTTTAATCGTGTTATTGAAAACGGCGATATCTCAGATTATACGCCTGTAAAACTTCGCTGAAAATCCGGAGGAATATATTTATGGAAGATTATTTCTTTGATACAGGAAGCGATGATTCATCCGGTTATTCAAGTAAAGTATTTGTGTTAATAATATACGATATAAGCAGTAATAAGCTGAGAACGAGATTTGCTAAGTTTCTTAAAGGTTATGGATTTAGAATACAGAAATCATCTTTTGAAGCGCTGATTTCAGATAAAAAATATAAGCAGCTGCTCGGAGAGATACCTAAATATATCGAGGACGAGGACAGCATCAGAGTTTATAAAATGTACAGCAAAGCTCAGGTCGTGAATTTTGGGAAAGAAAATGAGATAGAGGATGAGGATATTATCTATATTTAAACCTGTAAATAAAAAGTCAATGAAAAATGGATTATATTTGCAAAAAATTATGTAATAGATATTTTAAAATATGATATAATTGCATATCAATATATATTATGGTAAAATATTGTATAAAAGCTATTTTGAGAATATATTGAGTATTTGTTTATCGAATTAACAGAGCTGCTGTATGTCAAATACTGTATGATAGCAGATTATGAATAAGGAGAATGATTTATGCCGAAAAAGTATTTATTTTCACCCATTGGAGGGACAGACCCGATTAAATATAATAGGGATGGTGCATTTTTGCATATATGCAGAGTTTATAGGCCGGATAAAGTTTATATATATATGTCGGGAGAAGTATGTGAACATCATAAAGAAGATAATAGATATGTGTATTGTCTTGAAAAAATGGGCGAGTGGTTGGATCATAAATTTGAATATGAGCTGATTCAAGATAAGGATTTATTTGAAGTACATGATTATAATCGTTTTTATGATAAGTTTAGAAATTATTTAAGAGATATAGGTGAAAATACAGAGCCGGGAGATATTATATATGTTAATGTAACTTCAGGTACTGCTGCTATGCAGAGTGCTTTGCATGTGATGGCGGAAATATCGGAGGAAAAAATCATTCCGGTGCAGGTTGTTACTCCTGAAGGTCGTATGAATTCCAGATATGAAAACAGGGATTCGTATTCCGCTGAGTTGGAATGGGAGTATAACGAGGATAATGAAAAAGATTTTACAAACAGATGCACAGAAGTTAAATGTGAAAATCTTCGAATTCTGATACAGCGTAATCTTATCAGAAAATTCACAAAATCTTACGATTATAAAGCGGCTTGTATAATAGCCGACGATATCAAGCTGGATTTGTCCGATACTTGTTATGCATTGCTTAAAGCAGCGGAGGCTCGTCTGCAGCTTGATGCTTCTACTATAAGTAAATATCTTAAAGACGTTTCTTACGAAATCATTCCGGTAAGATCGGGAAATCACCGCAATATGGTAGAATATATGCTGAGTTTGGAAGTAAAAATCAAGAAAGGCGAATATGCTGATTTTATAAGAGGTATAACGCCTGTTGTGGTTAATCTCTTTGAAATGATACTTGAATCCCGTTGCGGAATTAAACTTTGCGATTATACATATGGAAAAGATCAGCGAAAATGGGATATGGACAAGCTGCAGAATGATAAAAGAATATGGGATATACTGTCAAATAGTTATGATTATGAGTTTAAAGGCGGGCTCGTGTATTCAGATCATCTATTACAACTCATAAAGGGTATATCTAAGGATAATGAGCTTATAAGAACTGCGGATGAGGTTCGTAATGCAGAAAGTAAGGTCAGAAATATAGCGGCTCATGATATTGTTTCTGTAACCGACGCTTCGATAAAAAGCAGTACAAAAAATCTGTCGGCTAAAGATATTTTCAGCGGACTGAAAAAATTGTGCAGATATGCGGATATTCCGGGCGGAAAAGAGGTCTGGGATTCGTATGATCGTATGAATGATTTGATATTTAAAGAGCTTGGGCAATAGATATTTTACGGATGGCATGTAATGCAGGCGTTTTGCTGTATGATCCGGGTTAATGCGTTGTAAAAATAAATAGAGATAGATAAGATATCATAATTCAGGTTTGGTGATATTAAAATTATTTTTTGTTTAACTGTAAAATTAAAGCATAAGAGGTATATTTATGAAATTTATTCATTTATCCGATCTTCATTTAGGTAAGCGGGTTCATGATTTTTCCATGCTGGAAGATCAGGAGTATATACTTACGAAAATTATTAATATTATAGACGATGAGAAACCGGATTGTGTGCTTATCGCCGGCGATGTTTACGATAAGGCGGTGCCTTCTGCAGAGGCGGTGAGGTTGTTTGATGATTTTTTGTACAGGCTTTCTAAACATGAGCTGCATGTGTTTGTTATAAGCGGAAATCACGATTCGCCGGATCGTCTGGCTTTCGGAGGGCGGCTTATGGACAGAAGCGGTATACATATGTCGCCTGTTTACAACGGGCAGGCGGAGCCTTTTAGTATACAGGATTCTTACGGTTTGGTTTACATATATATGCTGCCGTTTATTAAACCTGTCCACGCTCGCGCGATTTTTGACGATGAAACGATAGAATCGTACACAGATGCGATGGATGCGGCTGTCAAACATATGAATATTAATACGAAACACAGGAATATTCTTATTACGCATCAGTTTGTTACGGGCGCTTTGCGTTCCGATTCCGAAGAGATTTCCGTAGGCGGATCGGATAATGTGGATTCCTGGGTTTTTAATGATTTTGATTACGTAGCTTTAGGGCATATCCACAGAGCGCAGACGGCAGGTTCTGAGAATATCAGATATTGCGGTACTCCGTTAAAGTATTCTTTTTCCGAGGCGGCTCACGAGAAAAGTGTTACCGTGGCTGAGATTGGCGAAAAAGGGCAGCTTGAAGTAAAGATGGCGCCGCTGACGCCTAAGCAGGATATGCGTGAAATAAAAGGTACGTATGAGGAGATTACTTTTAAGCGTAATTATGAGAATACAGACACTAAGGATTATATTCATATTACGCTGACTGACGATATTGACATACCGGACGCAGTAAGCAGGTTAAGAATTATTTATCCTAACCTTATGAAGCTGGATTATGATAACGAGCGTACCCGCGCGGGCTTTTCCTGTGATACGGTCGGTTCTGCGGAGCGCAAAAGCCCGTTGGAGCTTTTTACGGAATTTTACGAATATCAGAATAATATTCCGATGAGCGAGCAGCAGCGTGAATTTTCTATGGAACTTATTGAAAAAATCTGGAGGGATTCGCTGTGAGACCTATTAAATTAAAGATGTCCGCTTTCGGACCATATGCGGAATCAGTAGAGCTTGATATGGAAAAGCTGGGAAAAAGCGGCTTGTATCTTATCACAGGAGATACAGGAGCGGGCAAGACTACTATTTTTGACGCTGTAACTTACGCCCTTTACGGGCAGGCAAGCGGTAATGATCGCGAGCCGGACATGCTGCGTTCAAAATATGCGAATGATAAAACGCCTACAGAAGTGGAATTGACGTTTTCATATGGCGATAAAGTATATACAGTGCACAGAAATCCTGAATATCTGCGTCCGGCAAAGAGGGGCGACGGAATGACTGTTCAAAAAGCCGATGCGGAGCTTCACTGTCCGGATGGCAGAATTATTACTAAAGTAAAAGATGTTAATAATGCGGTTCAGGAGATTATAGGAGTGGACAGGGTTCAGTTTTCTCAGATAGCCATGATTGCTCAGGGTGATTTCAGAGAACTTTTGCGAGCGGATACAAAGGAACGTCAGGCGATTTTCCGAGAGCTTTTTAAGACGGGATATTATCAGAGGCTTCAGGATGAGCTGAAAGAAGAATCCAGAAAGCTGAAAGACGCCTGTGCAAGTGCGAAGGCAAGCGTTAATCAATATATAGGCGGCGCGCGGTGCGGCAAGGATGATGCGCTTGCTTTGGAGCTTGCGAAAGCAAAGAACGGCGAACTGACTTTTGAGGATACGGTGGATTTAATAAATAAACTGATAGATAAGGATTCTGATCAGACGGATGAATTAAACAAGGAACTTGAAGTGATTTACAGCAGGTTGGAAGTCGTTAATAAAATACTTGGCAGGGCTTCGCAATTAAAAGATGTGAAAGCAAAATTAGATCAGGCGAATAAGGATTATGAGATCAAAAGAGCTGATTTTGAAAAAATTAATATAAATATGAAAGAGCATGAGGCGAAGCAGTCGGAAATTGACAGTATAGGCAGGAAAATTGCCGCTTTAGAAGCAGAGCTTCCGCAGTATATTCAGCTTGAAGAAAAAGAACATGAGCATGAGAATATTAGATTAGAAATAGAGCGAGAAGTTTCGGCTCAGAAAAAGTTGTCTGACGAATTGAATCAACAGAGGAAAAAAGCTGAAAGTTTAAAATTCGAGGAAAAAGGGCTAAGTTCCGCGGGAGTGCAGAGAGAAAGACTTAAAAATGAAAAAGAACAGGCGGAGAATCAAAAAGCCGGGTTTCAGAAGTTGATGGAGGAATTAGCAGAGTATGATCAGGAGTTAAATGCGTGCGTATCTGTTCGAAAGATTTATGAAGAGTTTAGAAATGAAAAGGATTCTTATGTTAAGAAACAGGAAGAACTGAATGATAATATTAACAAACTCAAAATCGGTCAAAAAGAATTTGAAACGGTTGAAGCTGATCGAGAGAAATTATTAAATCAGAAGAAGATTGTGGATGAAAATAAACGCGCGCTTATGGATCTTGATAAAGATATAAAGGATTATGAGAAACTTTGCAGCAGATTGAAAACAGTTCAGCAGGCTTATATGGAGGCAAGCGGCAGATCAGGCAGGCTTGGGGATATCTATCGCAGAATATATAAATCCTTTTTGGATGAACAGGCGGGTATTTTGGCTGAAAGTCTGCATGACGGAGAGGTTTGTCCGGTATGTGGATCTTTGGAGCATCCGAGTCCGGCTGTAAAATCCGACAGGGCTCCATCACAGCAGGAACTTGAGCAGGCAAAAGCTGCATTTGACAAGGCTCGGGAGGAGGAAAATAACGCGAGCGCCGAGGCGGCGAAATGCAGAGGATCAGTTTCTTCTCAGGAAAAGATTCTGAATAAGCGGCTGGAATCTTTGCTCGGCGAAATAGATATAGAGCATGCGGGTATAAATATATCTGAAAAATTATATAAAAATAACGAAGCGCTTACTATTATAGGTGAGAATCTTTTAATATTTGAGGACAAGATTCACAGGAAACAGGAAAATGCAGAGATTTTGCTGCAAAGCGAGAAACAGGCGGCGGAGCTTGCAAAAGAATTGAAAGGTCTGAATGAAAGACTGGAAACGGCTGCAAAAGAAAAGAATCTTATGGAAGGCAGAGCTGAAAATAAAAAAGAACAGATTTCTGCGCAGATAGCAAAATTAATAGGTAATTGCAGCTTTGAAGAAGCGAAGGAGCAGGTTTCGATAAGGATAAAAAATCAGCAGACGATTATAGAAAAACTATCTCAGGATATGGATATGGAAGATGTTCATATTAAAAGAAAAGAAGAATTAGGAGAATTGATTACTGAGCAGGAAAAAACGATAGAAGAGTTTGAAATAAAATTACACGATTCTGGTAAAAATATTGCGGGGCTTGAAAGTCAGAGCAGCGAAATATTGCAGTTTTTAGAATCGCTGAGAACCGGCTTGAAATACGAAAATCAAGGGCAGGCAGAGGAAGCAAAAAATGCTATGTTTAAAAGACAGTCGGAGTTTAATAAACAGAGTGAAGAGATAAGAAGTAAATATAATGAAGCGAAAGAAGCTGTTATAGAATTAACTTCCAAAATTAAGGAGATGAAGGAGCAGCTCAAGGCTTCGGAGAAAATAGACGAAGAAGCGCAGGAAGCGCGTAAGCAGGAGTTGATTAAACGACAGAAAGAACTTTTAGATAATCAGTCGGAGATTGCAGTCAGATTATCGGCAAATTCTGAAGCATTATGGAATATAATGGAAAAATCAAAAAGTCTGGCAGAATTAGAACAAAAATGGTCGTGGGTAAAGGCTCTTTCCGATACGGCGAACGGTGCGCTATCTCAGAAAGAAAAAATTATGTTGGAAACATATATACAGACGACCTATTTTGATCGGATAATCCAGCGGGCGAACACGCGGTTTATGGTGATGTCAGGCGGGCAGTACGAACTGAAGCGCAAAGCCGAAGCTGATAATTCAAAAAGCCAGAGCGGACTTGAACTTAATGTTATCGATCATTATAACGGAACTGAGCGGAGCATAAAAACGCTTTCCGGAGGAGAGTCTTTTAAGGCTTCTCTTTCTTTGGCATTGGGGCTTTCCGATGAGGTTCAGGCTTCTGCCGGCGGCATAAGGCTCGATACTATGTTTGTGGACGAAGGGTTCGGTTCTTTAGATGATGAATCTTTGCAGCAGGCGATGAAGGCTCTTGCGGGGCTGACGGAAGGAAACAGACTTGTAGGTATTATTTCTCATGTAGGAGAGCTTAAAGAGAAGATAGACCGCCAGATCGTAGTTACAAAAGATAAAACAGGCGGAAGCAGAGCAGAGATAAGGCGTTAGACTGGTTTGTGTTTTATTAACATTAATATAATTCTTTCTCAGAGTAAGATTAATATCCGATGTGTGTGAAGCGTTGAATGATAGTAGATTTATAATATATGATTTAGATTATATATTGTTTAAATTTGATTTTCAGAATATAATATGAATATATGAAAATGACAGGAGAATCGGTTTGGGAGAAAAAGATATCACACAGAAAACCCTTGAGGCGTATAACGATGTGTTTGCAGATATAGTAAACGTACTTTTGTTTGACGGCAAATGCGTTATAATGGAAGATGACCTTGAAGACGCGTCGGTTCATTCGCAGTATAAGGCTGATGACAGGATTCACGAGCAGGAACGAGATGTAGTTAAATATTGGAAAAACGGGAATATCAGGATAGCTTTGTACGGATTGGAAAATCAGATGAAAGTGGATAGCGATATGCCTTTGAGGGTTATAAGTTATGATTCTGCTGCTTACAGGGCGCAGCTTTTGGCTGATAAACATCAAGATGAAAGAAACAGGGCCGGGGAGCTGAAGAATTTTCGTTACCCGGCGGTAACGCTTGTGCTTTATTTCGGATATAAACATCATTGGAACAAGCCGTCAGCTCTGTTTGACTGTCTTTATATTTTAGAAGAACTGAAACCGTTTGTAAGCGATTATAAGATTAATATTTTTGAGATAGCCTGGTTATCAGACGAAAAGTTAAAAATGTTTAAAAGCGATTTTCGTATTGTTGCCGATTATTTTATTCAAATGAGGAAAAATAAAAATTACATACCGCCGGCGGATACGATAGATCACGTGCATGAAACGCTGCAGCTTTTAACAGTTCTGACAAAAGACAGACGCTTTGAGGAAGCGTATTGCGATAACGAGAAAGGAGGAGTCGATACGACCATGTGTGAAGTTCTTGACAGAATCGAAAATAGGGGATATGACAAGGGGCTTGAAAAAGGGCTTGAAAAAGGACTTGAAAAAGGACTTGAGCAGGGAAAAGAAGGCATGGCATATTTGTACAATGTATTGATAGAGAGCGGAAGAATGGAAGAACTTAATCGTATTACAAAAGATCTGGAATACAGAAAGAAGCTGTTCGACGAGTTAGTGCCTGAAGATATGAATCATTAAAAATTTAATAGTGACAGTATAATGCCGATATATGGAATCACCATAAATCGGCATTTTTGCAGGTAAAAATAGATCGGTCGGTTGGGATCAGTCGTTCATTTTACGGTTCTACAAAGTTTACATCGAGGAAATCCGCTACCGATACTGAAAGATTGTATGCTATTCCCTGTATGTTGTTCGTGATCCACTGGGCGTCGGCGTAATTGTCGTGGTATGCTATTTCCACGAGTACAGCAGGAGCTTTTACGCGTCTGAGTTCTGCGAGAGAGGTGGTTGCGATGGTATTGACGAGAGAAGGATCGGGATAAATCCATTTAAGGTTGTTAGCAATAATCGTAGCCGCTTCCTGTCCTTTTGCGCTGCCTGTATAATAATATACATCCGGACCTCTGAGCTGTCCGGATATGGATTCCGGCGACGAGTTTGAGTGAAGCGCCAGATGCAAATCGTAATTGCCCGCGTTTGAAGCAGCGATCGCTGCAGAAAGCGGTTCGTCAGGATTATTTCTTACCACCTGTATACCGCTGGCTTCAAGGTAGGGGATCATAGCGTCTGCTATAAGATTCATATACTGTTCTTCGTTTCCGCCTGTGATATAGGGATTAAATTCCTGAGTAGACGGGCTGAGAAAGATACTTGGCATTTTTTACCTCCTGTTTTTAAGAATTTATAGTTACTGCATTTGAGAATCGTTAAAAAGAAAGCTAAGGAAAATGTAGTGTGACAAGGACGACAACGCCTCTCACTGCATTTTACCTGCTGAACTTTACCGATTTTTGAGTGCGACGACTATAATTTTAAAAAAGACACACTAAAAACGCTTAAAGCATTTAATGAAATCTCCATTTGTTGTATACTAATTAAATATGCGGGAAATTATGATTAGGTGAATTTAGGAGTTAAAAATGAACGAAAAATTTATAGAGATAGCAAAGGCATTAAATCCGTCGGGGGATTATATAATATCGAGGATAGTCGCCTGTGTTATAATATTAATGGTAGGACTTATTTTAATGAAGATACTTATCAAGATTACGCGCAAGGCATTGTCACATTCCAGGCTGGACAGCGTTATCCATACTTTTATCATCAACTGCATTAAAATAGTATTTATAATTCTGCTTATAATAACTATACTCGGCAATCTCGGAGTTCCCACCACGCATTTCATAACAGTACTCGGCGCCTGCGGAGCGGCGGTGGCGCTTGCATTAAAGGAAAGTCTGGGAAATTTTGCCGGAGGTATATTGATAATGATAAACCAGCCTTTCAGCCGCGGAGATTACATAGAATCCAACGGTATAGAGGGCAAGGTGAGAGAGATAGATATTATGTATTCTACGTTGGTAACGCTTGATAATAAGATAATATCCATTCCTAACGGTCTTATGGCTAATAATACTATCATTAATTATTCAAATCAGGAAAACCGCAGGGTGGACTGCAAGTTCGGCATAGGGTACGGCTGCAATATAGAAAAAGCGAAGGCTGTTATCAAGCAGGTGATAGATGAATCTCATTATTTTTTAGACGAGCCGGAACCTGTAATCGGGGTTTCCGAGCACGGTGACAGCGCGGTTATTATAGATACTCTGGCGTGGTGCAAAAACGACGATTATCTGCATGCAAAGTATTATCTGCATGAGCATGTTAAGCTGGCATTCGACAGGGAGGGCATAGAAATTCCATTTCCGCAGTGCACAGTGCATTTTGATAAGGAGGATTAGACTGTATGTTAAGAGGAAAAAGTTTGCTGGAGCCGATGGATCTTACGGTGGAGGAAATGGAGGAGATATTTTCCATAGCCGATGATATCATGAGCGATCCCGGAAAGTATATTCACTGCGCAGACGGGCGTTTAATGGCGACGCTTTTTTATGAGCCGAGCACGAGGACGCGTTTCAGCTTTGAAGCGGCAATGCACAGGCTTGGAGGTTCGGTGATCGGATTTTCCGAGCCGAATTCCAGTTCGGCGTCAAAGGGAGAGAGCATATCGGATACAGTTAGGACGGTTGAGTGTTATTCAGACATTATAGTTATGCGCCATCCGAAGGAGGGAGCGCCGAGAGTGGCTGCGGAAAGCTGTAAAATCCCTGTTATAAACGCCGGCGACGGAGGTCACCAGCATCCTACTCAGACGCTTACGGATCTTATGACTATTAAAAAATATAAAAACAGGCTGGACAATCTTACGATAGGAGTATGCGGGGATTTGATGTTCGGAAGAACGGTTCATTCATTAATAAAAGCTATGTCGAGATATAAAAATATAAGACTTAAACTGATCTCTCCCAAGGAGCTCGTCATTCCGGATTATGTGCGCAAGGAAGTCCTCGTTAAGAACGGCGTAGAGTTTGAAGAAGTACGGCGCATGGAAGAAGTGCTGCCTCAGCTCGATGTTCTTTACATGACGAGAGTTCAGCGGGAGCGTTTTTTTAACGAGGACGATTATATCCGTTTGAAGGATACGTATATTCTCGATACGGATAAGATGAAGCTGGCGAAGGATGACATGATAATAATGCATCCGCTTCCGAGGGTGAACGAGATTGCCAAAGAGGTGGACAGGGATCCGCGGGCTCATTATTTTCATCAGGTCAAAATCGGAATGTATGTAAGAATGGGGCTGATATACAGCCTTCTCGGACTGGAGGTATAAAATGGTTGTAGTCGACAGCATAAAAAAGGGCATAGTCATAGATCATATTCATGCAGGCAGGGGCATGAGGCTTTTAAATTATCTTGATATAAATGTTGAGAATGAAACTGTAGCCATTATTATGAACGCCATAAGCAGGAAGAACGGCAGAAAGGATATTATAAAAATAGAAAATATCATAGATATAGATTTAACCGTAGTGGGTTTAATAGATCCTGGCGCTACCGTTAATATAATTGAGGATCATGTTATAACAAAGAAGTTAAAGCCGGCTCTGCCTGCGCGTGTGGAAAACGTTATAAAATGCAGGAATCCCCGCTGCGTTACTTCCGTGGAGGACGGCATACCTAATGTATTTATTTTAACGGATGCTGAAAATCAGGAATACAGATGCGAATACTGCGATGAGATCGTTTCCATGCTGAAGGATTAGGCGGGGTGCGCTATGAATATATTAATTAAAGGCGGCAGAGTTATAGACCCTTATCAGGGAATGGATAAGATCGCGGATGTTTTCGTGAAGGACGGAGTTATAGCGGGGATTTATGATCAGGGCTCGGAGGCTGCGGGCGGGCTTGCGGAGCTGCGTGTGATAGACGCGTCGGGCAAGTGGGTCGTTCCGGGTCTTATAGATATGCACGTGCATTTCAGGGAGCCTGGTTTTGAGTATAAAGAGGATATAAAAAGCGGCTGCGAGGCTGCGGCTGCGGGGGGATTTACCACAGTATGCTGTATGCCGAATACAAAGCCGAATATAGATTCAGCGGAAACCGTTGAGCTGATAAAGCAGAAGGCCAGCGAAGCATGCGGCGTGCGCGTGCTTACGGCTGCGTGCATCACTAAGGGTCAGCAGGGCGGCGAGATAACGGATATGGAAGCTCTCGAAGAAGCGGGCGTCTGCGGGTTCAGCGAGGACGGCAGGTCAGTGAACGATATCAATATAATGCGCGAAGCTATGAGAACGGCTAAATATATGAGTATGCCTGTCCTGGATCACACAGAAACAGAAGAAATTTCCCGCGGCGGCTGTATGCATAAAGGCAGATATTCCGAGCTTGCAGGGCTTGAAGGGATACCGGGCGAGGCGGAATCGGACATGGCTGCACGGGATCTTTTGCTGGCTAAGGACATCAGATGCGACCTGCATCTGCAGCATATAAGCAAAGCATCAAGCGTTAAGATAATCCGTCTGGCAAAATCCATGGGGATCCCCGTTACCGCGGAAACGGCGCCTCATTATTTTACTCTCACGGACGCCGACGTTGTTGTCAGAAAAGAGGATATAGATATTAACGGAGAACGCGGTTATCGCTACGATATAAGACAGAACGGATTTGTCGCGGATACCCATCGCAAGATGAACCCGCCGCTTGGATCCGGGGGAGATAGGCATGCTGTGATTTCGGCTCTTATAGACGGCACTATAGATGTGATCGCTACGGACCATGCTCCCCACAGCGCGGAGGAAAAGGCGCGCCCGTTCGATAAAGCGCCTTTCGGCGTGGTCGGTCTGGAAACGAGCTTCGCCGTGAGCTATACGGAACTCGTGGAAACGGAGATCATAACTCCTTCGCGGCTGATCGAGCTTATGAGCCTAAATCCCGCGAGGATAATGCGCTGCGGGGGCGGAACGCTGAGAAAAGGCAGCAGAGCGGATATAGCAATAATAGATATTGAAAAAGAGTATAAAATAGATCCTGAGAGATTCAGCTCAAAGGGCAGAAATACTCCGTTTGAAGGAAAGCGCGTTAAAGGCGAGATTCTTATAACGATCGCATCGGGAAAAGTTATTTACGAAAGACGGCAGGAAAAAAATTAACGATTTAATTTTAGCGGAGCATTTCATATTAATATATTTACACAGCGGGGAGATCGTTTTTTTATATTAGAATAATTAAAGACCAACTATTAAAAGTCAAGTAGATAATTGTAAAAATCAAAAGAAATTTTCATAGGAAAAAAAAGCATGACAAAAAGACCCGATGTCAGGCAGGCTGGAAAGGGAAAAGGAGGCGGCAGGCAGATGATAGACAGATTAATAGATGCAGTAAAGAAAAAGGCGAATCCGTCGGTGATAGGTCTTGATCCTACCATAGAAATGATGCCGGAATTTTTAAAGAAAAAATATTTCGGCGAATGCGGAAGAACGCCGGAGGCGGCGGGCAGAATGTTTGTCGAGTTCAACAGAAGTATAATAGATGCAGTAAAAGATATTGCGCCTGCGGTAAAGCCTCAAATCGCTATGTACGAGAGATTCGGCGAGGCCGGAATCCGCGCATATAACGAAACCTGTCGTTATGCCCGCGGGCAGGGGCTTATAGTTATTGGAGATATAAAACGCGGAGATATATCATCTACTGCGGCGGCGTATGCGGCTCATATAGGAAATGTTGATATACAAGGCGCGCAATCAGAGACTTGGTATGAGGATGCCGTTACGCTGAATCCGTATATGGGTTCCGACGGCATAAAGCCTTTTCTTGAAATCTGCAGAAGCAGTGATAAAGGGCTGTTCATTCTGGTCAAGACCAGTAATCCGAGCAGCAGTGAAATGCAGGATCTGGTGCTTGCAGACGGCAGAACCGTGTACGAGGCGTGCGGAAAATTAGTGTCAGACTGGGGTGCGGAATTGATAGGAAAATATGGATACAGCAAAGTCGGCGCGGTAGTAGGCGCTACTCACAGAGCGCAGGGCGCAAAGCTGAGAAAAAGCCTGCCCCACACATTTTTCTTGGTTCCGGGATACGGCGCCCAGGGTGCGTCGGCGGATGATATTGCAGGATTTTTTGATGAAAACGGTTTGGGCGCTGTTGTAAATTCGTCAAGAGGAATAACCAGCTCATATAAAAAAAGCGATGATTTTCGTGAGGAACAGTACGCCGAGGCGGCGCAAGCTGCGGCAGTGAAAATGTGTGAAGATTTGCAGAGAGTTTTGTAAGGGTCAGAGATTAAAATTTATTAAAATAACGCGTTATGCTAATAAAAATCAGATACTCAATATCAATATATTGTATCATTAACAGAAATCAATACAATATACAGAATTAATTAATAACACTATGATTATCTAATGAATCATTTTGCAATTTTACTATAAAGCACTTTTATTGTTTAGAAGTATATTGCGTTATTTATAACATTAAATACTATTTATTGATTATAATACTGCTAAAACAAGTCGATTTAATAGCACAACGGGTTAAAATATCTGAAATATGCGCATTCAGGTTTTTAGCGGGTCTGTGCGTTTATTACAGAAGCAGTCATACTAACGAATTAAACAAGGAGCAAAGAATTTGTGGAAAATAAAATAATACAAGCGGAAGTACTCACGAATGAAGAAATATCGGATAATATAATGAAGATGACGTTATTTGCAGATGAAGTTGCTGAAACTGCAAAACCGGGTCAGTTCATAAACGTATATCCTGCAAGCGACAGACTGATCCTGCCGCGTCCCATAAGTATTTGCGATGCGGATCCGAAAGAAAACACGGTGACGATCGTTTATGCGGTAGTCGGCGAAGGTACAAAGGAATTTGCAAAGACGGATTATGGAGATGTATTGAGTATATCAACTCCCCTCGGAAATGGGTTTGATATGGAGCATTGCGGAGATATGCACAGCGCCGTTTTAGTTGGAGGCGGAGTAGGAATAGCGCCTATGGTTTTTCTTGCGAAGGAGCTTTCAAAAAAAGGCGTAAGATGCATAGCTGCGGCGGGTTTCAGAAAGGATATATTTCTAATGGAAGAACTGCGCAATTACGACTGCCGGGTCATAGTAACTACCGAAGTGCCAACTGAAAGCGCTTTTGTAGGAAATGTCGTGGACTGTCTGGATATAAACGAAGTAACGGGCATGCATTATTTTGCATGCGGTCCTCGGGCAATGCTGGAAGCAGTATCTAATTATGTATACAAAGCCGAACCGGAGGCTATGCTTCAGGTATCGTTAGAGGAACGCATGGGATGCGGTTATGGAGTCTGCGTTGGGTGCGCATGCGACATAAAGGAGAGGGACGACAGCGGAGCGGAAATAATAGTGAAAAAAAAAGTCTGCAAAGACGGCCCGGTGTTTAACGCGAAAGAGGTGGTGTGGTAATGGCAAAATTAGATGGATTAGCTGAATCAAAAGGAATAGACCTGACGGTAAAACTAGCGGGAGAAACCTTTTCAAATCCGATAATGACTGCCGCCGGTACATTCTCAGCGAGGGAAAGCGCGTCTTTTTACGATCTTAACGAACTGGGAGCTGCTGTTACAAAAGGGGTTTCCAGCGAACCGTGGAAAGGAAACGAAACGCCGAGGATCGCAGAAACCTTCGGCGGCATTTTAAATTCCATTGGACTGCAGAATCCCGGAGTAGAGGCATATAAAAGAAATGAGCTTTCGTATCTTTCGCAGTTCGATACGAAGATAATCGCTAATATAGCGGGGCATACGATAGACGGATACTGCGACGTTATAAGAAAGCTGAACAATTCAGATCAGATCAGTATGTTTGAGATTAATATATCGTGTCCGAACGTAAACGAGGGAGGCATGGCGTTTGGCACCGATCCAAAGATGGCGGCAGCGGTCACAAAGGCTGTAAGAAATATTTCAAAGAAGCCGATAATAATAAAACTGTCGCCGAACGTTACAGATATAGCAGAAATAGCGAAAGCTGTGCAGTCTGAGGGAGCTAACGCTATATCTATGATAAATACGCTTATGGGTATGCATATAGATGTGAAATCCCGCAGGGCGACTCTGGCGCGCAAGGTCGGCGGTTTTTCCGGACCCGCCATAAAGCCCATAGCGCTGCGTATGGTATGGGAAACGGCAAACGCGGTAGACCTGCCGATCATAGGAATGGGCGGGATCACAAAAGGAACGGACGCAGCTGAGTTCATCGCGGCTGGAGCCTCGGCCGTGGCTGTGGGAACAGCGTCGCTGTCCGACCCGCTGGCTGTTATACGCATAAAAAAAGAACTTATAGAGTATATGGAAGAAAACAGATTTTCAACGATTTCGGAGCTTAAACATGCATTCAATATATAAAGAAGAATTTATAAGATTTATGGTAGAATCCGGAGTTTTAACTTTCGGAGATTTTGTTACAAAGAGCGGGCGAAGCACGCCGTATTTCATTAATACGGGAAATTATAGAACCGGAAAGCAGGCGCAGCAGCTCGGCAGATTTTATGCGGCATGTATAACGGATAATATAAAAGCAGGTAATATTTCGGAAGATATTAATGTTTTATTCGGACCGGCTTACAAAGGTATCCCTCTCGCTGTTTCCACATCAGTGGCGTTGTCCGCAGAATACGGAATTAACATAAACTACTGCTTTAACCGCAAGGAAAAAAAGGATCACGGCGAGGGCGGCAATATGGTGGGTCATAAGCTGCAGGCAGGAGATAAAATCCTGATAACAGAGGATGTTATAACAGCGGGCACAGCTGTGAGAGAAACGCTGCCGCTGCTCCTTGAAACCGAAGGCGTAAAGATTGAAGGTCTTATAGTTTCTGTGGACAGAATGGAAAGAGGCAGAGGCGAAAAGACTGCGATACAGGAGCTTTACGAGGATTTCGGAATACCTACGTATCCGATAGTCAACGTAAGAGATGTCATAGATACTCTGCACAACACTCCTGTGGATGGCAAAATAGTTATAGATGATGATATAAAAAGGTTAATGGAAAAATATCTCAAAGAATACTGTGTAAAATAAATACTTGAAAATCATATTACATGGGAGTAAAATAGCTTTTAGCACATGTATGCGTTAAAGCGGTTAGGCGTTAAAGTGAAGCTGAAAATATTAGGCTGAATTTAATTCCGTCAGGATCAGTGAAAATCCGATAATTATACTGAGCGCAGCATGTGACAATATTTTACTTAAAAGGAGATAAAGAATGAAAAAGGTATTATCATTATTATTAATTATTATGCTGTTCTGTTTTGGTCTGGCAGCTTGCGGTAATACGGGCGGAGGATCTTCGTCAGGCGGCGCGGACGCGTCAAAATATCCGGAAAAAAATATTAACGGTATCGTAATGTGGGGCGAAGGCGGAGGAACGGATAACCTTGTAAGACCGCTTTGTACTACTGCGGACAAACTCATGGATAAGAACATAGTAGTTCAGAATAAAGCGGGAAGCACGGGACTGATCGCTACACAATACGTATACGGAGCGGCAGCGGACGGTTATAATCTGCTTCTCGGCGCTGAAAATCCTGCTCTTTATAATATTTTAGGAACATCCGAACTTACATACGATAATTTTGAAACGGTGCTTCTCATAGGCAGCGAGGACGTATCAATAGTGGTAGGTAAAGATTCTCCTTATAATTCCGTAAAAGACGTAGTAGAGGCTGCTAAGGCAGATCAGGGCAAGTTAGTGTTTGCGGCTACGGGTAAAGGCGGTTCTCAGTGGCAGGCATGCGGTCTTGTTACCGCTGTTACGGGCGCCGAGTTTAACCAGCTTCCATTAGACGGTGATGCAGACTGCCTGAGCGCCGTTATGGGAGGACAGGCAGACGTTACTACTATCAAGAGTTCTCAGGTGATGGAAGCGCATAAAGCCGGTACAGTGAAAGTTCTGGCTACTTTTACTGCCGAACCTGTGACGGAATTGCCGGGCGTTAAGCCGATCACGGAAGAATATCCAGACTTTGCATCTTATTTCCCATTTGGTCCGTTTTATGGAGTTTTCGTAAAAGAAGGCACTCCTGAAGATATAATTACTAAGCTGAGCGATTACTTTACGCAGGCTTATGAGTCCGACGAGTATCAGGAAGTTTTAAAGAATCTGAATGTAAAGCCGCTGGGAATGAAAGGCGAAGAAGCCAATAAATATATCTCAGACTGGACGCTGTCAACGGCAAAGGCTCTGCACAGCGCCGGAATAATAGACAAATCGCCGGCAGATCTGGGATTAGAGTAATAAGCATTCAGATAATATATCATGCTTTTTCTAAAGGAGTTTAATACGATACAGCAGAAAAAGAATATGAACGTCCGGCGGATGGTGTATCTGACCGGGCAGCCGTGTATGATAATAATTTGGCATCGCGGCAAAATATAAAAACAAATACGTCAGACATAAAAGCGGTCTGATGTAAATTTTAGATAATGAAGTTGCTGCAGGATCTAAAGGACAGGCTGTGATAATGTCGTAAATGTACGTTTGTTTGGCATGGCAATAGAATCTGATTTTGCAGCGGCTTTATTGTTTTCAGGGAGGCAGGTATTAAGAAGTTATCAGACTGCAGCTCGATTTTTAATTAACAGTAATTTGAAAATAATTCATCAATGTTAAATTGGTGTTTACAATATATAATAAGTTACAGGTATTAATATCAATTAAATTGTGATGCACCGGGCAGGAGCTGAACTGTCAGATCGGTTTTGCGCGCTGCCGGCAGAATATAAATACAAAAGGTATAAACTATGGATAAAAATACAAAACCCGGTGAAAAAGGATTTCCGGTTATCCTGCTTTTCATAGGAATTTTTATTACTGCAGAGGCCGTCAGGATGTATAAAAATGCGCCTGAGCTTTCAGGCTACGGAACTATGCCTCTGATCTGCGGAATCCTGATGATAGTGCTGTCTGTTTTTATCATTATTAATAATTTCAGATTTAAAAGCGAGATTTCAGGCAGACCTGTGAAAGAACAGGCTATAGCAGTTGCACGGCATATTTTTTCAAAAGATGTAATGATTATGACGGTTTTTATTATAGCGTACTGCATAATGCTGAGTTTTAGAATCGGGTTCGTTATAGCAAGCCCTGTATTTCTGTGGGTAAGCATGACGTATCTCAGCAAAGGCAGGTTTGTGAAAAATATTTTTTATACGATGTTAGTAATGTTGTTTATAGTAGTCGTATTTAATCTTGTATTTAAAGTCGTTTTTCCGTAGGAGGTGTTATTAATGGAAATATTATCATATATTGCTGCGCCTCTTTTAAATCCGCTGTGTCTGGCGATGATAGCCCTCGGCACGTTTATGGGAATATATATAGGAGCGATTCCAGGGCTTTCCGCGACTATGGCGGTTTCGCTGCTGGTTTCTTTTACTTACGGCTGGTCATCGGAAACAGCTCTTGCGATAATGGTCGGGATCTACTGCGGCGTTGTTTACGGCGGTTCCAGGTCTGCAATTCTGCTGAATATTCCGGGCGCTCCCGCGGCCGTGGCTACCGCTCTCGACGGGTATCCGCTGGCAAAAAAAGGTCTGGCAGGCAAGGCAATCGGCGTAACGACGATATCTTCCGTTATCGGCGGATTTGTCGGCGTGATATTTCTCGGCGTGTGCGCGCCGCTGCTTTCCAAGATCGCTATAAAATTTTCTCCGAGAGATTATCTGCTGCTTGCGTTTATGGGGCTTATGATGGTGGGAAGCCTGGGCGGAAAATCCGTAGCTAAAGGTCTTATAACAGCGATTATAGGTGTAACTCTGGGCATGGTAGGACTCGATGCGATCAGCGCGGTGCCGAGATTTACGTTTGGAAACGTATATCTAATGAACGGCATAAATTATATAGTCGCCATGATAGGGCTTTTTGGCATATCAGAGGTACTCGTTCAGGTTCTCGATAAGGATAAGCCTGTAATAAAGCAGAAGCTGGATAAAATCGTCCCCGATTTTAAAGACGTAATAAAACATCTGCCGCTTACGCTGCGTTCTTCGGTGGTAGGAACGGTTATAGGCGCGCTGCCGGGCGCGGGAGGCGATCTGGCGGCGTTAATAGCTTATGATCAAGCGAAAAGGACTGTTAAGGAACCGGAAGTTCCCTTTGGCGAAGGGGCGATAGAAGGCTTGGTTGCGCCGGAATCAGCAAACAATGCCAATATCGGCGGAGCCTTTATACCTATGCTTACGCTTGGGATTCCAGGGGATTCCGTAACGGCTATTCTTATAGGAGCGCTTACGATACACGGTATGCAGCCCGGTCCGAATCTAATGTCGAGCACGCCGGATCTTTTTTACTATATAATCGGATCCTTGGCGCTTGCAAACATATTCCTGCTTATTTTCGGTCTTACGGGAGTGAAAATTTTTGCAAAGTTAGTGGAAATACCGCGCGGAGTCCTGCTTCCGGGGATAGTAGTGCTTTCTGTAATAGGCGTTTACGCTATCAATAACAGTCTGTACGACATATTCTGGATGGCAGGTTTTGGTATATTCGGATATTTCCTGAAACGCTACGATTATCCAGTCGCGCCTGCGGTGCTGGGAATAATCTTGGCTAAACTTATAGAAAATAATTTCAGACGGGCGATAATTTTAGACGGAACTATTCCGTCCATGATACTGCACTGCTTTACGTCGCCGATTTCATTAATATTAATATTGATAATAGTATTTATGCTTGTTTCCCAGAATCAGAGATTCAGGGATTTCCGTGCAAAAAAGAGAGCAGCTAAAGCGGAAGCAAAAGCAAACGGAAACGGAGAAATATAATGAACGATTTTATGAAGAAATTCAGTCTTGAAGGAAGGAAAGCCATAATAACGGGCGGAGCTCGCGGACTCGATTACGGAATAGCCGAAGGATTTCGGGATGCCGGGGCGGAGATAGTACTGCTCGATATAAACGAACAGGTGTATAAGTCGGCGGAAACTCTCAGCCGACCGGAAACTCCCGTGCATGGAGTTATCGGCGATGTTTCAGATACCGGCAGCCTGAAAAAGGCTTACTCCGAGTGCCTGGAAAAACTTGGAGACAGGGTTGATATACTTGTCAACGGAGCCGGTATTCAGTATAGGAGTTATGCCGAGGATTTTCCGGAGGATATGTGGAAAAAGATCATCGACATTAATCTTAACGGTCTGTTTTTTATGTCCCAGATTGCGGGAAAGACCATGCTGGCTCAGGGTTACGGCAGGATTATAAATATTGCATCTTTGTCGTCGTTTTTCGGAGCGTCTATGATCGCCGCGTACACCGCAAGCAAGGGCGGAGTCGCACAGCTTACTAAAGTTCTCTCTACCGAATGGGCTGGCAGAGGCGTTAACGTTAATGCTATTGCGCCCGGTTATATGAAAACTGAACTTACGGCGGATATAGAAACAAAAAATCCTGAGCAATATAAGAGCGTGTGCGCTCGTATTCCTAAGGAACGCTGGGGAACAGCCGAGGATCTGAAAGGCATAGCCGTGTTTCTTGCTTCCGAGGCGTCAGAGTATATAACAGGTACGGTGACTCTCGTAGACGGCGGATATTCGGTGAAGTAAATGATAAAAGATATTAACATTAATACAAAATTAACTGCTATTATAGGTACGGATATAGGACACAGCAAATCGCCCGCGATGATGAACGCGGCTTTTCGCGAGCTTGGTCTTGATTATTATTATTTCCCGATGAATATTAAGGAAGATGATTTTAGCGATGTGATCCGCGGTATTTCAAAGATGAATTTTGCAGGGCTTACGATCACTATTCCTTATAAAATAGAAGTGATAAAGTATCTTGACGAGATAGACAGGACGGCGCAGATAATCGGAGCGGTGAATACCGTTAAGATTGAGGATGGAAGGCTGAAAGGTTACAATACGGACGGTGAAGGCTTTGTGAGAGGGCTTGAAGCTGATAAGGGCGTTAATATTGCGGACAGCGCCTTTGTAGTGACAGGCGCGGGCGGTGTTTCCCGGGCAATAATGACGGTACTTGCTTCGCGTAAGGCGGCTGCTGATAAAAAACAAAACGGAATAAATATTTCATCTTGCGATAAAAAAATTTATCTTGCTAACAGAACGTTTGAAAAGGCAGAAGAACTTTGCAGAAAGTTAAACGAACTTGTATGCGACTGCTGCGTACCGCTTCATTTAAACGAAGAATTGAGAGCGTATATAAAAAAAGCCGACGTCCTCATAAATGCCACTAATATAGGTATGCCTCCTTTTGAAAATGAAACGCCGATAAATTCGGACATGATTCATAACGGGCTTTTGGCTGCGGATGTGATTTATAATCCAAGAAAAACAAAATTTCTTAAACAAGCGGAAGAAGCAGGATGCGATATTGTAAATGGTCAGAGTCTGCTGCTTCATCAGGGAAAAATAGCGTTTAAAATCTGGACGGGGCTTGAAGCCCCGACGACTGTGATGTTTAAAGCTGTATTCGGCAGTGAAGAACATAAAAAATAAATATAATGCATATATTTATATAAATTTATTACAAGGTAAAAAGCTCATCAGGCTGAATATGAAGTCAAAATATTAATCGTTTTATAATTTATATATTGTGAAGACTAATTCTCATAAAATGCCATAAAGAATATTATACGATTTTGATATTTGCAGCTTAATAAATGCTAATGAAATGCCGATATAAATAAAAATAGCGAATTTAATAGTATCGTAATAATTTCAGAGATAAAAACAAAATTTTCCTATCAGAAATTATGGATGAATGTCTGCTGAAAATTGATTTTATATATAATATATGGTATAATCTAACCCGTGAATTATTACATTTGTTTAAAGTGTAAATATACTTAAAGAACGGGGTTTTATGGGTTAAAGTAATGGCAGGCAAGTACGATTAAAACAGAATTCGTTTGCAGTTAATATTATAAGTAAATCTAAATGTATTATATCAATGCAGGTTGACGCAAATTATTAGGTTCAGTCAGCATTTTCACGAAAACCTTTGTAAAACAACAGCTCGCTTCCCGAATGTATTTCAGAGAAAGAGAAACAAATCATATTTATTTTGCGGAAGGAGGTAATTAAAATGGACAAGCAGGAGTATATGTTATTTACTTTGCGGGAAGAAAAAAGCGTGATTAAAAGGGTTTTTTATATTCAGATTTATTCTGTGCAATAATGAGTTTTTATTAAATATTTTAATTGTACAGTGCAGGTTTGCAGTAAAATTTAGAAAATTATAGATTTTGAATTTTCTGCATGAATGTTTAGACCGTATTATGTATACGGTTAATTGTACGCACTTGAATTGCATGTTTCGGCAGTAAAATTTACAGGATCACAGATCCGGAAATATGCATGAAACTTGTTGGCAGCCTGTTACGCACATCAGTACAGGATTTCAGCTGTATGCAATTTTTCTGTTGAAGATTCCAGCAATTTGTTTTGTATGCTGGATAAAGGGCTTCAGAAGTAAAAATAAGCAATAAAGAAACGATGAGAGGATTATTGTTATGTTCAAAAACATGAAAATTAGAAATAGTTTGCTGTTTGGATTTGCTATAAGTGTCGGAGTATCGATTATCATTATAATTTCCGCAGTATTAACCATGAATTCTATGCGCAGTATTTTTGCCGATATTAACGCAGGTGAAGTTGAAGCAAATAAACTTATGCTTCAGGTAAGGCTGGAATCTAATATTGCAGCAAGAAATCTCAGAGAGTTGGTTATCAGTTCTGACGACTCCAGCAGAGATGCTCTCAAGGCTAAGATTGATGAGATGAACGATGACGTTGATGAAAAACTGGCTCAGCTTCAGAAAATAGGTCTGCTCGAAGATGAGATTAACAATTACATAAAGCAGGTACAAGACTGGCGTAAGATAGTTCCTGAAATAATAGCTCTTTCCGATGCGGGAGATACCATGGGTGCAGTAAGTATGATTAAGAATACATGTACTCCTGCGCTCGAAACTATGTTTTCAACTGCTAAGGAAATTTACGACGATTTAATCAAAGCAAAAGAAGCAAGAATAGAATCGCTGAATAAGAAAATAATTGTTTCTACAATAGTTGTATGTACTATGCTGATAATAGCGCTTATTGCGATCATAATTATTGTTCGACGCATTATTCACAGCATCGTATCGCCTACCGAACAGGTTAGAAACGCTCTGGTTGCGTTCAGTCACGGCAATTTTGATGTTCCGGTTGAATTTGAGAGTAAAAACGAACTCGGCGATATGTGCGATGCATTGAGAAAGAGTCAGAACGTTTTAGGCGAAGTTATAGGAGATGAATGTGAGCTTCTCGAACAGATGGCAGGCGGCAACTTTACATTGAAGAGCAAAGACAGAGGTCTTTACGTAGGATCTTTGGAATCTGTCGTAAGTTCGATAGCAAGCATAAAGTCCAAGCTGAACGATGCGCTGTCTCAGATTCATCAGTCTGCAGAACAGGTATCCGTAAGTTCAGAGCATGTATCTTCAGGAGCCCAGGCTTTATCTCAGGGCGCTACTCAGCAGGCAGCTTCAGTAGAAGAACTGGCAGCTACTATCGCTGAAATCTCAGATCAGGTAAGGCGCAACGCAGAAAATACTAAGATCGGAAGCCAGAAAGCAAACAGCGTAGGACAGGATATTATGCATAGTAATGAACTGATGCACGAAATGACTATGGCTATGGAAAATATTAAGCTGAAATCTCAGGAAATCAGCAAGATAATAAAGACTATAGAAGATATTGCATTCCAGACAGATATTTTGGCACTCAATGCTGCAGTAGAAGCTGCGCGTGCAGGAGCAGCAGGAAAGGGCTTTGCAGTTGTAGCTGATGAAGTTCGTAATCTTGCAAATAAATCGGCAGAGGCTTCCAAGAATACAGCTGTATTAATCGAAGATTCTGTTGAAGCTGTTGAAAACGGAAGCAGAATAGCTACTGAAACTGCTCAGACGCTGCTCGATGTAGTAGAAGGCACAAAGGAAATCGTATCTACTATAGATCAGATTTCAGAGGCTTCTCAGCAGCAGGCAGATTCAATACTTCAGGTTACTCAGGGTGTAGATCAGATTTCAAGTGTAGTACAGACAAATTCAGCTACTGCGCAGCAGTCAGCGGCTACAAGTCAGGAGCTGTCCAGCCAGGCGAATATACTCAAGATGCTTGTTTCACAGTTTACGCTTGAGGGCAGCGAAGGAACTATGTCTTCAGATTACATGACAGATTATATGGATTATTAATATAAAAAACTGGCAGTAATACATTAGTTAAAACATCATTAGTATAAGATGTTGGTATAAAAGCTGAAAGTTATTTAAGTATGAAAATTTTATTGATAGTAAAAGTATGTTTTAATATTATCAATTAGAATTTTAAAGATACGTTAAGACAGGAGCAGCGAAAATCATAATATATGATGATTTTTGCCGCTCTTGTTGTATATTATGAGGTAAAAAATGGATAGTATATTATTTATAAATGCGTGCGTACGTTCTGATTCTCGTACCGAGCGTCTGGCAAGAAAAGTGCTCGAAAAACTTAGCGGGAATGTTCAGGAACTCAATTTAGAATTAGAAAATATTAAGCCGCTCAGTCGCGAGGCTTTGGAGTATCGTGAAGCGCGCCTGGCAGATAAAGATTTTTCTGATCCTGTGTTTAAGTATGCGAAGCAATTTGCAGAAGCAGATGTGATTGTAATGGCAGCGCCGTATTGGGATCTTTCTTTTCCAGCGCTTATTAAAATATATGTTGAAGCAATAAATATTTTGGGCATAGCTTTTAATTATACTGAAGAAGGCATCCCCCATGGTTTGTGCAGGGCAAGTAAGCTCATCTATATTACTACTGCAGGCGGTCCCATATATGAAACAGACTATGGATTTGATTATATAAAGGCTCTGGCTGAAAATTTCTACGGTATAAAGGAAGTCGTAAGTTTTAAGGCAATGAATCTTGACATTGAAGGCGCGGATGTGGAAGCTATTTTATCAGAAACGATCAAGGAAATAGAAAACAGCAATATATAGATATTGAATTATACATTTTGCATAGATGAATGTATAAGAAATTTTATAGTAAGACGTATGTTTATCTGCTGAAAAGATTGTTTTAGAAAATACGCAGCAAAGAATATAAATGCTTTGTTGTAAAGATTATATACTGCGTTGACATTATCGCTGTAAATAAGTAAAATGTATGTTGAAAATTAGAATCTAAATAGAATTTGTCTGACAATTAAATTAAGATAATTTTCAGATGATATTAATATGAAAGGCAGGATGGATTTAGATTATGAAGTTTGACACTGAACTGGTCGGCAAAATCGGCTCAATGGCGCTTATCCGTAAAATGGAGCACGATATAGATTATAATGTGTTCAGCCGGATTGGAAGCGAGCTTCGCCCCGGAATGATATGGATAAGTTCAGGAGCGGTAGAAATAGGCAGGCTGGATTATATAAAACGAACAGGCAAGGAACTGGAAGGAAATAAAAACGATGTTATGACCGATTATTCAGCTCAGGGTCAGACGATTTTAATGCAGGAATACAGGCGGTATATTCCATCTAAATATTCTGTCCGCCAACTTCTCGTTGAGCATATGCATTTTAACGATACGGAAAAAAAAGAGCACATCTATCAGTTTCTTATGCGCTGTATGAGCCAGAATGCCATTCCTATTGTAAATTACAATGATACAGTCAGCGTAGAGGAAAACAGGCGATGGGAACTGGATAAACTGCGTTCCAAGGGGCAGCAAAGTATCGTTGAATGTATAGATAACGATGAAACAGCTTCTGTAATATCTACACTAATTCATCCAAGATATATGCTTTTGCTGACTTCTGTAAACGGTATTTATCTTGATCCGGATGACGAATCTACTTTGGTAGAATGCGTAGAAGGTAAAAATGCAGATGAAGTTATAGACGCAATAGATGAGCTTCAAACCCATTGTTACGGGGCGAGCCGATCAGGTGCAGGAGGCGCGAAAGCTAAGCTGCAGTTTATAAAAGAGCCGGTAAGGCAGGGTACAACAGTAATAATCGCAAATTCTCATTATCGTATTTCAGATGTGATAGAAGGAAATTGTCCGCGGACTATTTTCAGAACAAGATAGCAGTTTGTTATATATTAGATACATAAATTAACGCGTTGTGCTAATAAAAATTAGATACTCAATATCGATATATTGTATCATCAACAGAAATCAATATAATATACATAGTTAATTTATAATAGTATGATTATCTAATGAGCAATTTTGCAATTTTACTATAAATTACGTTTATTGTTTAGAAGTATATTGCGTTATTGATAACATTAAATACTATTTATTGATTATAATACTGCTAAAACAATTTAATTTAATAATGCAAAGGGTTAAATTAGAAATAAAAGAAGTTAGAAACATATAATAAAAAACCGACCAGGACTTAGGGTATCCCCAAAAGTTAGGCTTTTTAAGCGTAGCAGTTTGATGGCTGCTACGCTATTTTTATGCAGCCAAGGCAGAAAGCCTGTATTCAACAGGGCTCATTTAACCAGGTTTCTTTTTAATACGTTTTCATTGTAATATACAATATATTTTTCGATAGATTCCTGCAGTTTATCAAAACTGTAGTATGTATTTCCATGGTACATCTCTTGTTTTAAAAGTCCAAAGAAATTTTCCGTAACGGAATTATCATAGCAATTCACCTTACGAAACGCACTTTGAAAGATTTTGTTTTTATTTAATTTCTGTGAATACACATGCATTTGATATGCTCACCCTCTGTCAGAATGAAATGTTCTTCTGTAAGGACAATCTGAAGTGATTTTTATCGCTTTCTCTTTTATATAAAAACTATATTTTGTCATAAAAAACCGATCTCCGATCGTTAGATTTTAGGTCTAAATTTTTTTTGGGGGGGGAGGGAGTCGGTTCAGAGTGAACTGATCGTTTTTTACAATGAAATACAATGTATATTAAAATAATAGATATAATTAAATGTATGATTAAAGTTTAAGAGTTTATAGTAGGTTGTTTTGTCTGTAAAGAATCAGTTATTGAGTTAAGTTTTCATAATTTTAAATCCATAATAATCCAATTAATGTAATATAAAAACAGGAAATATAAAATAAAAGATATGGTATAAACTTTTGATGATGATACTATATCTTGTGTTTTTTATATCTATATAAATATGATTAGTCTATATAATTTACATTTTTCAGTCATTATTGTAAGCCAAGTTGTTAGAATAAAAAGTATACATGTTTTTTTAAATATGTAAATAAAATACAAAATAATGCATGGTATATATGTAAAATAATAAAAAATAAGTAATAATTAACATAAATTATATTAATATCAATAAATCAACAACATATTGAATGATAAGCACTTCAGCTGTTTTTTCTTACCTCCTAATGATAATAACTAATTATCCATAGTAGTTCTCCCAGGCAAATTCAGGGACACGGACGTCCTGCGAAGCCCGAATTTGATTCGTTTTACGAATTATTTTAAGGTTTCATTTAAAAATTATCACACTCATTTACCAAGGAGGAACAAAATGAGAATACAGCATAATATTCCTGCGATGAATTCGCTGACAAACTACACAAGAAACAATAACGCTCTGGCTGGCAACCTGGAAAAGTTATCTTCCGGTTACAGAATCAACTCTGCAGCTGACGACGCAGCAGGCTTAGCTATTTCCGAAAAGATGCGCTCACAGATCAAAGGTCTGGAAAAGGCTTACGACAACGCTAACGACGGTATCTCCCTCGTTCAGACAGCAGAAGGCGCGCTTACAGAAGTAAACAGCATGCTTACTCGTTTAACTGAGCTCGCTACACAGTCTGCTAACGGAACTTATCAGGAAGAAGTAGACAGAGAAGCTATTCAGGAAGAAACGGAAGCTATCTTAGATGAAATCGACAGAATTTCACAGGCTACTAATTTTAACGGAATTAATCTTTTAGATGGTTCTTTAGATTCTGTCGCCGATGCAACTGTAAAAGGTTTAGCTGGAACAATTACTGCGCCTACAGCAGGTAAATATGTAATGAAAACCGCTAATTCCGCAACTTTAACACCAAATTTAGTAACAGTAGGTGATTCAGTTACCTTTACTCTTAATTATACAGATAAGGCAGGTAGTATTCAGCAGAAAGCTATCACTTATACACTAAAGGATGCTACTAACAAGATAGTTACAGATCAAGATGGAAACGATATTACATTATCCGGACTCACATTTAAAGAAGTTTCTCTTCAGGCACAAGCTGATTTTGCTGCTGATGAAAATGTAAAAGAAAACTTTAACGTGTCAATAGATACTGCTGGCACAAAATTCACCTTTGATACGGTAGAAAAAGGAGCTGATGCAGCTGTACTTACTGGTTTTACAACAGATACAATAGTGAGTGGAGTATTGACTAATGCAAGTCATGAAATGACTGTAACGCAGGCTATTGCAAGTGAAAATGTTTTTGATTTAAGTAAAGCTAATATTTGGGATGGAACGAAAGAAACTATTGAAAACGCTATTTTTGAAGTAAATGGAAAAAAATTCTTATTTGCTGATAATGGTTTGGATTTTACTAGTGAGGATATAAAAAATGCTCTTGCAGATGCAGGCGTTGGTAATAATTATGTTGAGGTAGCAGCTGCCGGCACAATTGATGGCGATAATGATGTTCTTGCTATGGCTGGTGTAATCGCTAAAGCTACAGGATTAAATATAACTCAGGGTGATGGTTCTGCATCTTGGGCTACAGGAAACGGAGCTACAGACACATATCTTATGATGAAAGGTACAGAAGGAAAAGGTCTTACTCTTCAAATAGGTGATACTAATGACAGTTTCCAGAAAGTGACAGTAGCCATTAAAGATATGAGCTCTAAGGGAATCGGCATAGCTGGTCTTGATCTCAGTACTCAGGACGCAGCAGGTGATGCTATCGCTACTATTAAAGCTGCTGTTAATAAGGTTTCCGCTCAGAGGGGTAAGTTAGGTGCTCTCCAGAACAGATTAGACCATACTCTGAATAACTTAGACGCAACTACTGAAAATATCACATCTGCTGAATCTCAGATCAGAGACGTAAACATGGCTAAGGAAATGACTGCTTACACTAAGAATAATATTCTCGCACAGGCAGCTCAGTCCATGCTCGCTCAGGCTAACTCTATGCCTCAGGGCGTACTCCAGCTATTACAGTAGTACAATCAGCAAATATTTAAGGCAATCAGCTTAGTTATATCAATATAATTTGAATCTATTGAATCAGGATAAAATTGACCTATAATCTTGATTAATATTCAGCTAAGCGAATGCTGAAATAAATTGATACGTCAAATTTTGTTTAGTAGTTTGATTATCGAACTTCAAGGAATGTGACTGTAAACTGCGGATGGGATTCTCGCAGTGTGAAAAACCCGGCGGGCGGTCAGGATAAAATCCTATCGTTACGTCGGGTTTTAATATTAATGAATTAATTTTGAAAATAATATTGATGAAGTAATTAAATCGCGTTTTAAAGTGAATCGAGGTTAGCTTACTTCAGATTTTTTACATAGATTAACATAAGGAGCTGTCTTATGGAAAAAGAAACTTCAACATTTAAAACCCTAATAAGCAAAGAACTGCGTCCCGCTTATTACGATGATTTTACCTGTACAGGTTCAGCCTGCAGGATAACATGCTGCCAGAATTGGGAAATCAATTTTGATAGAAAAGATTACTTGAATCTAAAAAAACTCAGATGTTCTCCAGAATTATCCGAGAAATTAAATCATGCGATAAAACGCGTACGCGGTAATCATCCTGAAGTTTTTTACGCAAAGTTCAACTTATTGGATAATGGATTTTGTCCAATGCTTAATGAAAACGGTTTATGTTATCTTCAATTAGAACAGGGATATACAGTCTTACCATTCGTATGCAAGGACTTTCCACGCAGAAAAAGATATTATTTTACAGGATATCTGGAACGTTCTCTTTCACCTGCCTGCGAAGCAGTACTCGAACATCTATGGAATCTGACTGAGGGAGTAGAGTTTCGTATAACTGCGCTTCCTGAAAGTAAAATACGAAATCTTGAAGCTGATAATGCATCTCCGTTGATCAAATATGCTAAAGATATCCAGGATATCTGCATCAGTATCCTGCAAGATCGCAGGCTGCCGTTACCGCAGCGGATTATATTAATGGGCGCAAAATTGCAGGAATTAACAAAAGAAAACGCTGATATCCCAGCCTGGATTTCTAAAATCAGAACTTTATTAGCCGATCCGGAAGCAATAATACAGTATCGTGCGCTTGCGCCGGACAGCAGAGGCAAAATGATATATATTAATAATAATATGTATACATTATTTACTATTTTGGAAAGCACTTCGGCTTATCCGCAGTATATTATAGACCTTCTCAAAGTACTTCATTCTGATTCCGAAGATACGGCTGACGGTCATTTATCGTTTGATCTATCAAAATACTATGAATCAGAAACCGCTTTTAATGAAATATTTGGAGATATAGAATATTTCTTTGAAAATCTTGCAGTTACTATATTATTTCATATGAAAATACCTGCACTTACTTCTCCAGAAGAAATGTGGAAAAGTTATGTTGGATTTTGCAGTCTTTATAGTTTTCTGCGATTTGTTTCCGTACTCAGCGCAAAAGCACAATTCACACCACCAACAAAGAATTCGAGATTTGAAGCGCCAGAACCGGGTAGCCGCGACGCTTTGTTTCACGCACTTGTAATAGCGAGCAGAGTTCTAATGCATAGTGAAAGCCGTTCAGAATATCTGCGCGACGAGTTTTTTAAAAACGAAAGTTCATCCCTTGCCCATATGGCTATTTTGGTGAGCGGGTAATGAATTTTAGCTTATAATAGATATTGCAACAGCAATTCTTTTATTGTAGCCGAAACTATTATTTTGCAGAAAAAATACATACTCCCCAGCCTGAATCTTACTGTTTATAAATATTCAAATATTCCATTGCTTTTCATTGAACCGCGTGTTATATTATAGATATAAAAAGCGCCCACTCCAAAAGTGGAGGCTCATTGGATACGATGCGTCCTTACGGACGCAACCTCATCCTGTTTTGCCGACAGGATGAGGATTTTTTATTTCTTGCTCTTTTTATCTTTTAAAAAGGCAAGAAGTGTGATAATAAAACAGCCTATGTACACTGACAGTGTCAGCGCGTTCAGCGCTATCGTTATTTTTTCATATAACGTCATAATCACACACCTCCCTTCTAAATTCATTCCGGTTAGACCGGTTTTTAGAATGGGAACCTCCACCCTGTCCTGGGCGCTTTACTGCATGTTTTATCATGCAGGTTTATTTTAACATTTAATTCCATTAATTACAAGTTAGTTTTGTATATTTATGTATATTCTATTTCTAAATTTAAAAATACCAGTATATTAACAGATTTAATTCTGAAAATATACCGGCTCTTAAATTTTTTATTATATTAATAGTTAAAATCTTCCTACCCGCTCACCAATATCGCCATATGGGCAAGAGATGAACTTTCGTTTTTGAAAAAGTCATCCCTAAGGTCGGCTGATCTTTGCTGGTTGTGGATCATTGATCTGCTTATCATCACTGTCGTCTGAAACAATGCTTCTCGGCTGCCTGGTTCAGGCGCCGTGTCTTCGGATTCTCCGGGAAGCGGCGGAAGCCGGGTTATGGCGCTGAGCACTGATACAAATCTGTACAGGCTGTAAAGATTACAGAAATTGACGTAACTTTTCCAAAGTTCCTCAGGTGAATTAAGATTAGGCATTTTAATATGAAACATCAGACTCACCGTTAGATTCTCAAAGAAATATTCCTTGTTGCCGAAGGCTTCATTAAAAGCCGATTCTGCCTGCGAATACATAGACATATTGAAAGAAATATTTTCAGTCTCATCAGGATTCAGAGATTTAAGAATAGATATGAAATGATTCTTAAAAGCTGATTCTGTGTTCATTATCAGTATCAGGGTTTTGCAGCAGCTGCTGACACGCAGAATCTTTGACCGGTCGTTCACAGTGAGATTTTTATACTGTGTTATAACATTACTGTCTGAAAGTATGGCTCTTGTTTTGGATATCCATGCAGGGATATCGGTATTTTCTTTCGTAAGTTCCTGAAGTCTTGCGCCCATTAATATTATCCTCTGCGGCAATGGCAGCCTGCGGTCCTGAAGTATGTCTATGCACAGACTTTGGATATCATAAGCATGAGACAACATAGGCGACGGATTCTGGTCGGAAAGATTTCTTATTGCGTCTGCAGACAATGGTGATGTACGAAATTCTATTCCATCGGGCAGATTCCAGAGCAGATCGAGCACTGCTTCGCAGGCGGGCGAAAGGGATTGCTGCATATATCCTGAATGATAATATCTCTCTAATCTTGGAAAAATGCGGCAGACTTCCGGCAGGGCTTTATGTCCTTTTTCAAGCTGCAGATTGCACAGTCCGCTCTCGGCGAGAAGCGGGCAAATGCCGTCAGACAGTTCAAATTCTGCGTAATGGATTTTGGCAATATCGCCGCGGCGCAAACGCCGCATAGCGTGATCCATCAGCTCGGATAACTCAGGCGAGCGTTTAAGTTTTTTCAATGACAGATAATCCTTTTTATCAAAGGTTATATTCCAGTTTTTACAGCAGCTTATACGACATTTTTCTCCGATGCATTGAAAATCATCATAATAGCTTGGACGCAGATTCTTGCTTATCAGTATATTTAATGGTGTATTTTCCATAATATATTCCTCTATGTTATAAATAGAAATGCAAAGTCTTAATTTTCAAGGACTGAAAACGCATATTTCGTTAAATGCATTTATGCGGCTTATAGACCGGTTTTTTAACATTTCTATAATGATAATAAAACAATTAATTATATTAATAAATTTATTAACGATATCACAAAAACCGATATACGTCCGGAAATCCGTCCGTATATCGGTTCTTTCACACTGCAACGCTTCCTGCATTACAGTTTACAGTCACATTCCTTGAAGTTCGATAATCAAACTACTAAACAAAATTTGACGTA
>JAAVYD010000069.1 GCA_022790955.1 Bacillota bacterium | reverse complement strand
TGAAGTTCGTTTAATGCTCTTGTAGCCTTATTAGACGCTTCTTCAAAAGTCCTTGCATAAGAAGTCACCTTAACCAGCAGGCTGTCGTAATAAGGCGAAATAACAGCGCCTGTAAAGCCGTTTCCCGAATCGAGCCTTACGCCGTTTCCCGAACCGGTTGTGTAAAATTCTATTTTTCCTGTGTCCGGAGCGAAGTGGTTAGCCGGATCTTCCGTAGTTATACGGCACTGGATAGCTGCTCCGCGCGGAACTATGTCATCCTGAGATTTTATGTCTATTTCTTTTGAATCGAGAGCGTAGCCCTGAGCTATTAATATCTGCGCGCGGACCAGATCTATACCTGTAACGATCTCCGTTACCGTGTGCTCTACCTGGATTCTCGGATTCATTTCTATGAAGTAATGGTTTCCTTCTCCGTCTATCAGAAATTCGATAGTTCCCGCGCTCCTGTATTTTACATGATTAGCGAGCTTGAGAGCGTCTGCGCAGATAGCCTGTCTTTGTTCTTCCGTAATAGACTGAGCAGGCGTAAACTCTACTACCTTCTGGTGTCTTCTCTGGATAGAACAATCTCTTTCATAAAGATGAACTATATTTCCGTAGCTGTCGCCTAAAATCTGTACTTCTACGTGCTTAGGATTTTCTACGTATTTTTCGATGAATACGTCTTCTATACCGAATGCCTTTCTGGCTTCGCTCTGAGCGTTATTAAATTCAGGTATGAGATCTTTAGGATCCCTTACTATACGCATTCCGCGTCCGCCGCCGCCGGCGGAAGCCTTTAAGATAACCGGATATCCGCAGAATTCTGCGAATTTCTTGGCGTCCTTATCTGACTTTATGGCTTCGTCTACGCCCGGAATAGTCGGAACTCCTACTTCATGAGCTACTATCTTGGATTTGATCTTATCTCCAAGCTGGTCCATCATCACATGAGTAGGACCTATAAATTCGATTCCCGCTTCTTCGCACTGAAGGGCGAAATCGGAATTTTCAGACAGGAAACCGTAGCCCGGATGAATAGCATCTACACCTTTGGCTTTTGCTAACTCAATGATCTCAGTGATCCCCAGATAAGCGTCTACCGGCCCTTTGCCGTTGCCTATCTTGTAAGATTCATCTGCTTTGGTTCTGAAAAGCGCGTTCTTGTCTTCTTCAGAATAAATCGCAACCGTGCGAATTCCGAGCTCTTTGCAGGCCCGTATAATTCTGATTGCAATCTCGCCTCTGTTTGCAACGAGAATTTTCTTAAACTTTTTCATACTCTGTTATACCTTTCCTGAAAGAATTACGTGATTTATAAAGTGGATTTTTCTTTTAATTCTCTGAGTTTGTTCAGAGCGTCGCATAATCCACCGACTTCATCTATCAGACCCGCCTGTACTGCCTCCGGACCTGAAAGAATAGTACCTATATCGTTTGCCATATCTTCTGTGGCTCTCATAAGTTTAGTGATCTTTTCGCGTTCTGCCGAAGACGATCTTACAATAAAATCCGTTATGCGCTCCTGCATTTTTCTGAAATAATCGTAAGTCTGCTCCGCGCCTATCACAAGCCCGGTAGTTCTTACCGGATGCACCGTCATCGTTGCGCTTGGCGCTATAAACGAATAATCCGCAGCGGTTGCAAGCGGTACGCCTATGCTGTGTCCACCTCCGAGTACAAGCGATACCGTAGGCTTAGACATGGAATAAATCATTTCCGCTATTGCAAGTCCTGCTTCTACATCCCCGCCAACTGTATTCAAAACTATCAGAAGCCCTTTTACTTTTGGATTTTCCTGCACGGATATAAGCTGAGGAATCATATTTTCGTATTTTGTCGTCTTTACATCTGATGATAAAATATTATGCCCTTCAACGCTTCCGATTATTGTCATATACTGGATATCAGATTCAAAATCAAACGTATTTTTTATACTTCCAAAATCATCTATCGTCGCTTTTACTTCACTTTCTTTTGTTTTAGTTTCTTCACTCATAACAACACCTCCGATTTTTAGGATCAGACTTATCAATAATTCCACCGCAGAGTCGGGTCGGTTTTCTATTTGATGCATCTGTAATAATAAATATAAAATCCCAAAATGCTACTGATAATTAATGTCAGCATTTTACACTTTTCGTACGATGTTATTATGCACAAGCAGGCAATTATATATACTTTGCTGCTTTATATTAAAATACAAGTTTTTCTTCTATGTATGCTGCTACCTTATCTACAGAAATTCTTATCTGTTCCATAGTATCTCTGTCCCTTACAGTTACGCATCCATCGTTTTCCGTATCCGGATCTACCGTTATGCAGAACGGAGTTCCTACTTCATCCTGTCTTCTGTATCTCTTGCCGATACTTCCCGGAAGATCATAATCTACACTGAAACGTTTTGATAATTCTTCGTAAAGCTCCTCTGCCTGACCCGCCTGTTTCTTTGTAAGCGGAAGAACTGCAGCTTTAAACGGCGCTAACGCAGGATGGAAATGCATTACTACGCGGGTTTCTTCTTTTCCGTTTGCAGAAACTACAGTTTCCTCGTCGTACGCTTCTACTAAAAACGCCAGCGTTACTCTGTCTGCTCCGAGAGAAGGCTCTATGCAGAACGGGATAAACTTTTCGTTCGTAACGGGATCCTGATACATCATATCCTGACCTGAAAATTCATGATGCTGTCTGAGATCGTAATCCGATCTGTGAGCTATACCCCAAAGTTCGCCCCAACCGAACGGGAACAGATATTCTATATCCGTCGTCGCTTTGCTGTAATGAGAAAGTTCTTCTGTTTCATGATCCCTTAATCTCATGTGCTCATCGCTTATTCCTAAATCTTTAAGGAACTTAGGACAGTAATTGCGCCAGTAATCGAACCATTCCATATCGGTTCCAGGAGCGCAGAAAAATTCCAGCTCCATCTGCTCGAACTCTCGCGTACGGAAAGTAAAATTACCCGGCGTGATCTCATTTCTGAAAGCCTTTCCAATCTGCGCTATTCCAAAGGGCAGCTTCTTTCTTGTAGTTCTCTGAACATTCTTAAAATTTACAAATATTCCTTGAGCCGTTTCCGGTCTTAGATAAATCTCGGCCGTACTGTCTTCCGTTACTCCCTGAAAGGTTTTAAACATCAAGTTAAACTGCCTGATAGACGTAAAATCCTTGCTTCCGCAAGTAGGACATTTAATGCCCTTTTCCTCCATAAACGTTTCCATCTGTTCGTTTGACCAACCGTCCGCAACCTGATCTATGCCGTTTCTGTCAAAATAATCCTCGATTAGTTTATCAGCTCTGAATCTTTCATGACACACTTTGCAGTCAACTTGCGGGTCGTTAAAATTACCTACGTGTCCGGATGCTTCCCATGTTTTTGGGTTCATCAGTATCGCTGAATCAAGACCTACATTATATCTACATTCCTGAATAAACTTTTTTCTCCATGCAGCTTTTACATTATTTTTCAGTTCTACACCAATAGGTCCGTAATCCCATGTATTAGCCAAACCTCCGTAAATTTCCGAACCCGGAAATACAAAACCTCTGGATTTTGCCAAGGAAACGATCTTATCCATCGTAAACTCTCTGTGTTGAACCTTATCGCTCATATTAAAAATCTCCTGTCATTCGTTTTTAATTTAATATACTTTAAAGACAGTGATATACAATACATGTATACACTGTCTGATATATCGACCGAATATATTAATTCCTGCAAAAATAAATTTTATTGATCAAAAAACTTAAATCTGTTCTTTTTCTCTTTATAACCGTGAATCATTTCTTCAAACTTTTCGCTGGCTTTATCTATGGTGCTTTCCGCAGAATCTTCGATTTTATCGGCTTTACCTTCCATCCAATCTGCTGCGTCTTCTCTGATATCCTCAAATCTGTCTTTTATATATTCTTTTTTATCTTCAGCTGCATCCACGATATCTTCTAACTTATCTTTTGCTGTATCAGCCATATCCTCCAGTTTTTCGGATACATATTCTGATCTTTCTTTAAATTTTGCACCCTTATTCTTCTTATTTGAATATTTTTTCTGACCTTTATTATGCTTTACAACAGGCGCTGCGTCAGTTAGATCTTCAAACTTATCGGCTGCATATTCTGCCTTATCTTCTAATGCTTCCTTGATATCTTCGCTTTTATCTTTTATATTTGAAATCGCATCTTCTATTGATTCTCCCACAGTTTCAGCAGCTTTATCAACTCTGTTCAACACGGCTTCTTTTAAACTTCCTGGCTTGCTTACAGAATCATCCTCATTGGCTTCTTCGTATATAGAATCTTTTTCTTTTTCCTGAACAGTTTCAGGCTCTACAGAAGCGTTGTCCTTTTCCGTTTCGTCTTCTTCGAGCACCGAATCGTCAAAATCATCAAAATTAAAATAATCGTCGTCCCAATCTATATCGTCAGTATATTCTTCTAATCCTGACTTTGCCTTATTCACGACGTTCACAGCCTTATCCTTTACCTGAGAAAAAGCTTCGCTGCTCTTTTCTTTAATATCATCCGCAATAACTGAGCAATTATCTTTAACGCCGCCAAAAGTTTCGTTTGCTTTTTCGTTTATATCTATAATTTCTCCATTATCTTTTACAAGGAAAATATTACATTTTACTCCTAAAGCTAAAACAGTCGAAAACAGTGTAACCCATGGCACGCATATTACGCCGAGAAGTCCAAGATTTACAGGAACATTGAGAATAACGTCTTCGCCTCTCTTGACCATAATCTTTGATATATTGCCTTTTTTCACCAACTGTTTTACCTTATCTACTATATTATACGCCTGATTTCCAGCTTTTGTCTTAGGCGCTATATCTATCTCGTCTTCTATCATGATAATAGCTTCGACCACGTTGCCCTCGGATTTTATGAGAGCTTCCTTTGCTTCCTTATAACTTACTCCGGTTCTGTCCTTCACTAATTCTATCTTTTCCAGACTGATTTCCATTTTAACACCGCCTTTTAAATTGTTAAATATGATTCACTTTTTAAATTATTTATATCCAGATGATAGGATATGTACTCTTTTAAAATTTCTTCCATATATGCGGAAATTTCATTATTCAAGGCTAACTTTTCAAAGGATTTCATATCATGATTTTTAATAAACTTTAATGTTTTGATTATATCAAACTTCAGCTCATAAAGCAATCTAAGATTGACTTTGCCCGAATTTTTACACTTTCCGCATAAAACTCCACCATCGGCTACGCTAAAAACTGTAGGTATTTCTTTGCTTCCGCATCTCACGCATTGATCCAATGAAGGCATATATCCGCATATGTCTATTAACTTCCACTGATACACAATAACCACAGATTTCAATTTTGATTTTCTCGTTTCCATAATCCGTAAGAAATCTATAAGCGTATCCAGCGCCTGCTCGGATGGCTGATATTCCTGAGTGACCTTATCCGTAAATTCCAACGCATAAGAACAATAAAGGTATTTGTCTACATCTTCGCCTATCTTAAAATAACTTTCCAGTGTTTCCGCTGCATTTATATTAAAAATCTCCCTGCCGCGAAAAAGTTCGTATCTGCCGTGAGTAAAAGCTCGCAATGCAAGCGAAGATCTGTTTTTTCCATTTATTTTTATATTTGTTCCTGCGCTTATTTTACCATATTTCCTTGTAAATAATACTAACATTCTTCTATCCTCCGGCAGCTTTACCTGTCTGAGAATAAGTCCATCCGTATCGGTAACCATCGGCATCAACTTCCTTTAAATCTGCTGTTTTTGAGTGAAAATAAATCGTTATGCGTACCCGTTCTTGACAACTAACTAAGAAGCCAGTCAGGCGTAATATGACATTCTCTGAAATTTTTATAATAGCCTGTTAATGAATTATCCCGATACTTTTCATATAAAATTTCTCCACTTGCAAGCATTTTGATCACATCAAAAATCAAATTTGAATCATAGCCCCGACGTTTCGCTAATTCCATATCTTTCTTAAATCTATTTGATGGCTTCACCTCATATTTCATGATAATAATTCCTTCATCATTTCATCTGCATCGGTATAACTTTTATACTTCTCTGTATATTTTACCATTTTCTCGGCTTCTTTGATAGCTGCGATCGTATCTGCATTAGGCGCCTCTCTGCGAATGTTAAAAGGAATACAATCTTCATGAACCGACTGTCGCAGAAAAATATTAACAGCTGTAGACAGATCGAATCCAAAATCGGCAAATAATTCCTGCGCTTTCGCTTTTATATCATCATCAAAAGTGAGTATAGTTGCTTCTTTTGCCATATAATCATATCCCTTCCTAAATATATTTATTCCGGTTTATATCCAAAATTGCTTATAGCGATATCATTTTCACGCCAGTTAGGCTTTACCTTTACCCAAAGCGAAAGAAATACCTTCTGCCCAATCAGCGGCTCTATTTCTACTCTGGCAGATTTTCCTATTCCTTTAAGTTTTTTGCCCTGTGAACCTATTATAATACCCTTGTGAGATTGTTTTTCACAATATATTACAGCTCCTATATTAGTACATCTCGGCGTTTCTTCGTATTTTTCTATTTCTACCGCGACTCCATGAGGCACTTCGTCGTTTAAATACATAAGCGCTTTTTCTCTTATGATTTCCGATACTAAAAAACGCATAGGATTATCTGTAAACATGTCCTTAGGAAAATACATCGGTCCTTCTTTTATAAAAGGCTTTATTTTATTTATGCAAACATCTGTATTCTGGCTTTTAAGTGCGCTCACTCCGATGATTTCCTTAAATACGCCCGACGCGTCATACTCTTCGTATATCTGCTTATATTTATCCGGATCAATTATATCCGTCTTATTTATTATCAAAAACTTAGGCGTTTTTTCAGCTTTTTTTAAAAGCTCCAAGATATACTTGTCCCCCGGACCGTCAGAAAGAGCTCCGTCTGTTAAAAATAATATCACATCTACTTCGTTTAATGTTGATACCGCCGTATTAGTCAAATAAGCTCCCAACTTGTTTTTCGGCTTATGTATTCCCGGCGTATCTATAAATATGAGCTGATATGCGTCATCTGTATATATTCCCCTTATAATGTTTCTCGTAGTCTGCGCCTTGCCTGAGGTTATTGCAACCTTTTCTCCTATAATCGCATTCATAAGAGTAGATTTTCCTACATTTGGACGCCCCACAATTCCTATAAACCCTGACTTCATAATCTGAATCCTTTCGGTAATAAATCCTGTATTTCGTTGACTTCAAGGCTTTCTGAGTTATCGCCTGTTATTATTTTAATATCGTTTCCAAATTCAAATATAACCTGTCTGCATATTCCGCAGGGATATGCTGCGCCTCCAGAAGAAGCTATCGCAATAGCTTCAAATTCGCGCTTTCCCTCCGTTATTGCTGCAGATATTGCAGACCGTTCCGCGCAGATTGTAGAGCCGTATGATGAGTTTTCAACATTAACGCCTGTAAATACAGAACCATCCGATACTAACACAGCAGCACCCACGCTGAAACCTGAATATGGCGCATAAGCATTTTTAAGCACGTCTGCCGCTCTTTTATACAAATCCTTATATTTTTCTTTTATATTACTTTCCATATTTATTCTCTTTAAAAATTTATATTAATATTTTCTATATTATCATAAAATTAAATTTAATTGTACATATTACTAACAGTTAATATTCTTCATTATCTTACAAGTCCTAACTGTTCCATGGTTTCTTCTTCTAATCTGCGCATCACCGCTTTTCCTTCTTCTTCCATATGATCGTAACCCAAAAGATGCAGCATACTGTGGACAAAAAGATATACAAATTCCCTTTTATAAGAATGACCGTACTCTTCAGCCTGCTTAATTGCTATGCTATTGCATATTATCACATCTCCCAGACATATTTCATTCTGTTGAACCATGTTTTCAAAATCATCAAACTGAGGAAAAGATAAAACATCCGTCACAGAATCCTTATCTCTGTAATTTGCATTAAGCTCCCGTATGGTATCTTCATCTACAACGGACATACTGACTTCGCATACTTCAGGATTGAGCTTTTCTCGCAGCGCGCATATTTCCGCCGCCTTTTTTAAGATATCGAGCATATCCTTTTTTATCTCAATTTCATCATCATAAATTATATTCATTCTATGTCACCATTTTTTACTGTATCTGCACGCTCATAAGCGCTTATTATCCGTTTAACCAAAGGATGCCTTACTACATCGGCGTCTTTAAAATGAGAAAACGCTATGCCATCCACGCCTTTAAGCACCTTTAATGCGTCAGTCAGTCCAGAAGCCTTTTTCTTTGGCAAATCTATCTGCGTAATATCTCCCGTAACAACAGCTTTAGAACCAAATCCGAGTCTCGTAAGAAACATTTTCATCTGTTCCTTCGTGGTATTTTGAGCTTCATCTAATATAATAAAAGAATTATCTAAAGTCCTTCCTCTCATGTACGCCAGCGGAACCACTTCTATCGCTTCTTTTTCTTTCAGGCGCAGCGCAGAATCTTTACCAAGTATATCATATAAAGCATCATATAGAGGACGGAGATATGGATCAACTTTTTCCTGAAGATCTCCGGGAAGAAATCCTAAATTTTCTCCCGCTTCAACAGCAGGGCGAGCAAGAATTATTTTCTGAACTTCTTTATTCTTAAATGCGTGGATCGCCATAGCCACAGCAAGATATGTTTTTCCCGTACCGGCAGGTCCGATTCCAAAAACAACGTCGTTTTCCCTTATATGATTCGCATAAGATATCTGACCTGATGTTTTTGCCTTAATCGGCTTACCTTTATTAGTAAAACATATTATATCCTTTCCCAGTTTGCTGTTTCTGTAAGATTTGCCATCTTCATTAAGAGAAAGAATATAATCTACACGCTGACCATCCAGCTCATCGCCCTTTTCAAGAACCCACATCATATCTCTTATTGAATTTTCAGCCGCAGCCGTACCGTCGCCGGAAATAATTATCTCATCTCCCCGCTGAACTATACTCACATCAAAGGTTTTATCTATGAGAGTCATATAATCATCTCTGCTGCCAAATATTTCTGATATCTTCTGTACATCGTCTATCTTTATTCTTCTTTCGGATTCTGATCTATACAAATACATTCTCCTTTTTTCTGTATAATTTCATAAGATTTAAACTTCTTTCCCATATTGCGCCGCACCGCTATTTATATGCGCCGAAAAGCATTCTAATCTCTTATTGCCATAATACCGATAATTATCTACATATTCTACCTTGCTATCTGCTCCGACGCTCGATTTTCATTTTCCGCCAGTCCCTCATCATTTCCTATATCTTTCGGAGCTTCCTGCAACTTATCTATTCTTTCAATAACCTCTAAGGTCACTATACATTTTATTATATTTTCTTCTGTAGTAAAATTCAAATTTTTATTACTTGTTTCTATATATTCCGTAATATTTTCTCTAATATACTCTTTTATCTTGTCATCCGCAATCTTTCTAAGCTCATCTTCCGAATAATTTCCATTTCCATAGTCGATTTTCAGTTTATATACCACCCGGGCAGTAATCTCGCCCTGAGCATCAACCTGCCTGTATGTGTCGTTTCTTGACTCATCATACGTAAGATTATTAATAGGGACTCTGGAATTTATAAGAATATCACCGGCATTAACATAATCTCCCTCTTTTAATTCTGTAAATCCCTTCTTCGCAATCAAACTTTCTATGTATCCGCTTTTTGCCGCCACTATATCATGAAATACTTTATCTTCCTCTGCTTTTACTTTATCGCCTTCTATCAACTCGACTAAAACATATCCGCCCTGCTCATCAATATTTATCCATGTGATATCATCGAATCCGGCAAACAACGCGCCTTTGACCTCCGCCTCATCTATATCTGACTTCCGCGCCCCGATGGTAAGACCGGCTTTGGCAAGTTCCTTTCTTATTTCAGTTTCATCTATACCGTTATTTCCGGAAATTTCTATCTCACACACAAAGGATTGCTGTACTGCAAGCATAGCCATAATCAACATAATACCTGCGATAATACCTTTCCTGTCCATAAATTTGTGAATATATGGAACTATACCGTAAGCCTGCCTAACAGAAACCACATAATTTTTTCCTACAACCTTCTTTATATTTGAATAATCTTCACTTGAACATAAAAAAGAAACGGTCATCTCATCCTCTATTTTAATCTTTGAAATATATATATTTTTATCAATAATTCGGCTTATAGCTCTCTCCGAATTTAAACCTTCGACTATAACTTCCAGTCTCTTTACGCGATACTTACCGTAGACCCCTATATAATCAAAAATTTCCGTATACCAGCGGTTTTTCTTCTTTTTTTCTGCCATTCAAATTTACTTCCTATCTTTTCCAAAAAACTCTATACCTGAAAAGCTACCGTTTACACAGATTCTTCCATCATATATGGAATCTACCGTCATTTCATTACCATATAAAGAAAGCTGACCTTTACCATAATCTATTGTTATATTTTCTTCTGACATAATAATTATTCGCTTAACATTGTCTATTATTGCATCGTCACCGCTCACTAAAACACGCGCTATGCTTATATCAAAATCCTCAATTAAATCTGCAAATTTATTCATAAAATCACCTCTGTTAAAAATATGCAGATAAAATTGACAATATAACACACAAACACTGATTAACAAAAAACAGCCTGTGTACAATGCTCCGTTTATTACAAAAGTCATCGTCACAGACTGATCTTAAATGATTGTTAAATAATAGTCATATATAGATTCTATATTAAAATATAGATAAATTTATATTTTACAGATAACAATATCTCTCAGATTATTATTTCTGTTAAAATAAGGAATGCACAGAAAAATACCTCTTTTATAATATTCAAATGGTTTAATCAACATTGTTTTGCTTAAAACTTAACAAAATACCATAAGAATCTATTTAATATAACGTAAATTTTTAATCGTAAAATGTCGTAATCTCATCTAACGATTTACGAGCTGGACTTTTAAGTTCGCCGTCAGGAACACCAATTGGAAACATAGAAGCTAAAAACCATCCTTCCCTTTCAAAACCGATTTCCTGCTTTACAAGCTCCTCAATATCCTTATGCATCCAATTCTGACTTGTCATTAACGTAGTTGCATATCCTAATTCCATGCATGCAAGAGCAGCATGTTCAATAGCGCAGCCCAAACTCTGCATCGCAGGACTCTGGAGCTGAAGTTCATCTATCATTTCCTGAGGTCTGCCAATGAGTTTATATTCACGGTCTGCAGCTGGAGGAGCCGTCCACGAATATATCATAACAAGAACAGGAGCATCAAGGCAAAATAAAGTAAACAGGCGAACAAATTTTCCAAATCTTTTTGCGATTTTTTCATCATATTCAGCACACTCAGCAACAAGCTCGTCCGTTTTTTTCTGAATAAGTTCTCTGAGTTTATCTTTAAAATCCTGATTTCTTACCACAATAAAATGCCAATTTTGATTATTCTCAGTGGAAGGCGCTACTCTCATAACATCGATAATTTTGCGCACATCTTCATCAGGAACAGGGGTATCTTTAAATTTTCTGCAGCTTTGACGTGAATAAATCAGATCCATTAATTCCATTTCTTTTACCTCATATAGAAACAACAGAGATTTAAAATATATTAATTAAACTAAAATTAACAACTAATTCTTCTTTTCGTTAGACTTCATAGCGTCAGACATAGTTTTAAATTCTATAAAATCTTCGCCTTGCTTTCTTATAAACGCTGTATTTACCTCAGCATCCAAAAGAGGAATAATAGATTCGTCAAAATTAGCCATTACGTTCAACGGGAATATATTTGAATTTTTAATATTAGAAGAATATTCCTTGCTTTCATCTCCTGCAAAGAATCTCCAACCGGAATCCGGAAAGTTTTTAAACGGTTCTTCTCTGTATATAAGACACGGAGCTGCGCCATCTATACTTATACGATCCGAAACAAAGCAACCTTGCTCTGTCTTTAACAAAACTTTAAGATTATCCTTATCTAATGTAGGGAAATAATCCTTTTTCTTATACCAACCGTATACTTTCCATACATTACATGCTTCATCTTCAAACAACTTTAACGCTACTTCCAAAAGACTGTCAAAACTGCTTCTCGCTTCTTCTATACTAAAATCAGCATTTTTATATGCCGAATAAGTTCCGCCCAAAATAAAATCTACTGCAAAATCAGGCCAGTTGCTGTACAATTTTAACAATGGTCCTATAATATCCTGCATTAATTTGTCCGCGGTAGGTTCGTTAAAATAATCACAAAACAGTGATTCTTTTAATATATCAATAGATAACGCCACATCCCATGGCAAATAACCTTTCACTGTAAGAGGTTTTAATGCATCAGAAAACTCCTTTGATTTCAAGAAAGTTTCCTGACCCTTAGGGCTCATCTTAGGAAATTCATCCTTATACTGTCCGTTATCATATGCATCAAACTGTAAAAATTGCCAATAACATCCTCTAAAACATGCTTTTCCAATATTAAACTGAGCTGAATCATCATCGTGTATGCCAAAGTTATCCGCTAAATTATCGACAACTATTTCCACTTCAGGCGATACGCCTTCAGCATTTTTAAGCACAATAGATGTAAAATCTCCCTGCTTAACATATGAATGAACAGCAGCAGTCAACATCTGAAAATCTCGCAGATCGGGGTATTCAATATCACATTTTAAATCAGAAACTCTATTTTTAAAATCTGCAATTTTTTCTTCAAAATATTTTATATCCTTTTCTGAAAAGGAATTACTCATAAAGTCACCTCTTGATTTCATTCAATAAGGCACTAAAGTGCCATCATTCAACGTTTTAATGAGAGATTATACTCTCTTCTTAAATATTAATATATTTACAGAATTTTAATCAGTAAATACTTTATTCCTATTATTTAGCAATAATTTTTAATTAATCAGCTTTGTTAAACATTTATTTAATCTCTGCCGATCAAATTTATCAAATTACAAATAATCCGTTTAATATGATTTAAATATTACATATTAATCCAACAAAAACCGACTTAAAAAATTGAACTGCATCAGTTATTATAACCGATGCAGTTCAAGTATATTACTTAGAATTGTCTAATTGTTGCCGTATATTACTGCTTTATTTTGTACAATTCCAGCTAGGCATAGGATACTTTTCAGGAACTTCCCAGTCGATCATG
>JAAVYD010000068.1 GCA_022790955.1 Bacillota bacterium | reverse complement strand
TCATACATGGAAGTTTTTCCCTTATTCCGGAAAAGGACAAGAGCCTGATGCTCATAAACTCAGGTATGGCGCCTCTTAAACCTTACTTCGCCGGTCTTGAAACGCCTCCTCGAAAAAGAATGACGACATGCCAGAAGTGCATAAGAACGGGCGATATAGAAAATATAGGATACACGGACAGGCACGGAACTTTCTTTGAAATGCTCGGAAATTTCTCTTTCGGCGATTACTTTAAAGAAGAATCTCTCACCTGGGGCTGGGAATTCGTCACGGAAGTACTAAAGCTGCCTAAAGACAAAATCTGGGCGACAGTTTATCTCGACGACGACGACGCGTTTAATTTATGGAAAGACAAGATCGGTATCCCCGAAGAACACATAGTAAGGCTCGGCAAGGACGATAATTTCTGGGAAATCGGCATAGGGCCGTGCGGTCCGTGTTCCGAGATATATTTCGACAGAGGCGAGAAGTACGGCTGCGGCAAGCCGGACTGCAAGCCGGGCTGCGACTGCGACAGATATATAGAATTCTGGAATCACGTGTTTACCCAGTTCGACAGAGATGAAGAAGGTAATTACAATCCTCTCGAGCATCCGAATATAGACACGGGCATGGGTCTTGAACGTATGGCGTGCGTAATGCAGGAAACTGATTCCATCTTCGCTATAGATACTATTAAACACATTTTGGACGGGGTAGTCGAGCTTTCCGGAGTGCCTTATAAAGGCGGTTCGGCTAAGGAAGATATTTCCATAAGGATTATAACGGATCATATCCGTTCAGTTACTTTTATGATAAGCGACGGCATAATTCCGAGCAACGAAGGCCGCGGCTACGTTCTCAGAAGGCTTTTAAGAAGAGCCGCAAGGCACGGCAGGCTTCTTGGAATCAAGGGGCAGTTTATGGCGGAGCTTGCAAAACGTGTCATAGAAGTTTCAGGCGACGCATATCCTGCATTAATAGAAAGACAGGACTATATTTTCAAGATATTATCAGTTGAAGAACAAAAATTCAGCGAAACTATAGATCAGGGGACAAATATCATCGCAGAATATATAGACGAGCTTAAAAAATCCGGCAAAACTCAGTTAGAGGGCGAAAAGGTATTTAAACTTTACGATACTTACGGATTTCCTCTCGAACTTACCGTAGAGATCCTCGAAGAAAGCGGCTGCACTGCGGACGAGGACAGCTTCAACGATCTTATGGAAAAACAGAGAGAAACAGCGCGCTCGGCAAGAAAATCAGACGACGAAATCGCATGGCAGGATGAAGAATTAGGCTTCTTTACATCGGACGACGCCACTGTATTCACAGGTTACGATACTCTTACGGATACCTGCGAAGTCAAGGCTATTTTAATAGACAAAAAGACATCCGAAACTATCTCAGCAGGCCAGGAAGGCGTTATTATTTTAGATAAAACTCCGTTTTACGCGGAAATGGGCGGACAGGCAGGCGATAAAGGCGTTATAACTTCAGCGGGCGGAGCAAAGATCGTCGTAAACGACGTAGTTCCCGCAAAACATCTTTACGTTCATAAGATTAAAGCCGAAGCAGGATCCGTTTCCGTAGGAGATTCCGTAACCGCTCAGGTAGACAGAATCAACAGAAACAATATAGCGAGGAACCATACGGCGACTCATATACTCCAAGCTGCTTTAAAGCAGGTGCTCGGAGATCATGTCGCTCAGGCGGGTTCCAGCGTAAGCGCCGATAATCTGAGATTTGACTTCACTCATTTTGAAGCGGTTTCCAAAGAAGATATTGAAAAAATAGAAAAATTATCAAACGATATCATAAGCGAATTTATAGATGTGGATACTCAGGTTCTTTCCATGGAAGACGCTAAAAAAACAGGCGCTACGGCTCTGTTCGGCGAAAAATACGGCGATACAGTAAGGGTTGTTTCGGTAGGAGATTTCAGCAAGGAATTCTGCGGCGGCACTCATCTGAAAAACTCCGGTCAGGTAGGCGCTGTAAAAATATTAAGCGAAAGCGGCGTTGCGGCAGGAGTAAGACGTATAGAAGCAATCACAGGCTCAGGACTTTATAATCATATTAAAGAAGACGATGCGCTCATTTCAGATATTTCCGAAAAGCTGAAAACCCAGCCTCACAATATCGCTTCAAGAATTTCCGCATTAACGGACGAAGTAAAAGCATACAAAAAAGAACTCGAAGATCTTAAACGTCAGTCCATGGGAGATTCCGCAGGTTCTCTTATCTCAGCGGCTAAAGAAATAAACGGCGTTAAACTCGTTACAGGCAAGTTTGACGGAGCGGATATAGCAGACCTTAGAACTCTGTCCGACGAGTTAAAAGCCAAAGAAAATAATCTGATCAATGTACTTTCCGCCGTAAACGAAGGCAAAGTAACCTTCCTCGTGTCAGTTTCCGATGATCTGTTAGAAAAAGGCTACCATGCAGGCAAATTGATAAAAGAAATAGCAAAGGTTGCCGGCGGCGGCGGCGGCGGCAAAGCCGATATGGCTCAGGCAGGAGCTAAAGATCCGTCAAAAGTAGACGAAGCACTTGAATTTGCGGAAACTCTGTTATAGCAGATTATTGTTGTTATATGCAGAAATATAATTGTTCGATCCGCGTCTATATTTATCATATAATAAAATGTATAAAACGTTTCCCAATTCAGCAGAGAACGTTAATATTAATAATATAGGCGCATTTATTTCTTTTATGAAAAATATAAATTTTTTTACAATATTGTTAAAATACTTGTGAAATCGCCTGTAACTTGCTATACTCAAACCAAGTTGATTTTTACAGAATAATTAACAGTTTTGTTTTTATTCATAAATTATAGGAATTAGGAGGTAATCTATGGATAGTAAAGACACCATTTTATTTACAAGCCCCGAAAAGGTGCAGAACCGCACCATTGAAGAAATTTTAAATAGAGTATATATAGCTCTGGAAGACAAGGGATACAGCGCTTTAGACCAAATGGTAGGATATATTCTTTCCGGAGATCCTTCCTATATCACAGGTCATAATAATGCAAGAAATCTTATACGCCAGATCGAAAGAGATGATCTTGTAGAAACGCTGCTTAGGAATTTTCTTAATAAGTAATAAAAATACCTGAGATCACTCTCAGGTATTTTTTTGACTATGAATCATTTACGATATAAAGGAGGAATACTATCATTATGCGCGCAATTTCGTTAGACGTAGGAGATAAAACTATAGGAATCGCTTTAAGCGACGAATTAATGATGACGGCTCAGGGACTTATGGTAATCAACAGAATAGGAATCAGAAAAGACGCCGATAAGGTTTTAAACTTAGTTAAAGAATATAATTGCAGTACGATAGTCATAGGACTGCCTCTTAACTTAAACGGAACTGACAGCGTACAGACTGAAAAGGTCAGAGCTTTCAAACAAATGCTTGAAAATAAAATGCTGAGTACAGCAATGAAAAATATTGAAGTCGTTTATCAAGATGAACGCTTCACTACAAAAATAGCTGAATCTGTACTTATAGACGCTGACGTTTCAAGAAAAAAAAGAAAGGAAGTTATTGATAAACAAGCCGCTGTTATAATACTGCAAAGTTATCTCGACAGACTTGCTGCAATGAAACAACAACGCGAACAGGATATCTAAAAATATATTAGATATCCTGCGTTTTTTGATTTCTGTGAAATTGCAGAAACATTATAAATCTTTCTAAAATAGGAGCAGAGAAGGGGTAAAATAGAACGTAAGAATAATATCTAACTATTCCTAAAATATAAATTTTAGGAATAGTTAAGAGGATTTTTGATATTACAGCAATTTGGTTAATTTTGATCCTGCGCTATTATAACCGCTATATATCATATCGCAGCTGCACTGTAAACGCCTTAAATAGTAAATGCGGCTTCGCCAATTTTTAACCACAGACAACTTCCTGCATAATAAAAAATCAGAAAATATGCTAAATTATAATACGCATATCTTCTGATTCTTATTTATAATATAATTTAAATTTAAAACCTATAGCTCTCAATACAGTAATCTCTATAATCTAAAATAATACAAGTATCCTGCAAACACGAAAACTTTATATAGTACCAAATCTATTTTTAATATTCCAAAGCTGTGACGATTTCTTAAAAACAATGCTATATTTAATACTATACAAACCGAACAATCCATAATATATATCAACTCACAAAATTCGAGGCTCTAAAATCGCCTGAAAGCGATTAAATTTTATAAATCAACCTACAGCACCTTAACAGATCGTTTTTATAACCTTTTATTTCTATGAAAGATACTTATATCATATTTACTTCAAATATAATCAAACTCTGATTTTTAGCTGTCACAAAATCATATATCCTGGTATTCTGCAGCCTCATATATATTCTGGTACGATTATCATATCACCAGGATTTATTTCATCTGAGTTTATATTATTTATTCTGCATATATCATATACAACTTTACGAACGTCAGTTCCATTATCTGAATAATTTTTAGATATATTCCATAAAGTATCTCCAGATACTATGCGTACATTTTTATATGTTTCTATCCTTGACGGTTCTTTTGTTATTTTTGCCGACTTTACAAATATCACAGCAACACATACTATAATGATAATACAAACTAATATAAATATTATAAACCTTGGTAAAGATACAATTTTATAATGTTTATGCATAATAATCTCTCCTGTGCAAATACTTTTTCAATACTATAAACCGCATACAGAACATTAGTTCTTATGAAATTACTATACCAAAATGCAGATTTTTAGTCAATATTTTTTAGAACATTTGTTTTTGTTATATTTTTAGCATTTCATTCTCATTCTTTGTTAATTTTATATCATTATTTACGAACATTAGTTTATTGATACAAGATGTTCTAATTTATATTAATAAGTTTTTCTTATATATCTTATCTATACATTTTATTTTATCCTGCCTCTCCTCCTCCCTATTGATAATTCTGCGCAGATTAATTATAAAAATTCATTGTAAATTTTCTATCCTTGCAATAAGTAAAAAAATATTGTATAGTGCAATAAAGAGCAAAGGAGTAAAAATAACACATGGAAAAATTTAAAACATTTCTATCTAAAAAAGATATTGAATTTTCTGTCAAAAGATACGGTATTGACGCCTTAGGTGCTATGGCGCAGGGACTTTTCTGTTCTCTGCTGATAGGAACTATCTTAAACACATTAGGCGCTCAATTTAATATCGACTGTCTTACAATGCCTATAATTTCCGTAAACGAAACGGATTATACCGTAGGCGGTCTTGCTTCCTCAATGAGCGGTCCAGCCATGGCAGTCGCAATAGGATACGCACTGCGCTGCCCGCCTCTTGTTTTATTTTCACTGATAACGGTCGGCTTTTCTTCAAACGCTCTGGGAGGCGCCGGAGGTCCATTGGCAGTTTATTTCATTGCGATAATATCATCGGAATTAGGCAAGGCTGTATCTAAAGAAACCAAAATTGATATTCTAATAACTCCCCTCGTAACGATCATCACAGGAATCTCAGTATCCGCGCTACTCGCGCCTGCTCTTGGAAAAGCAGCTATGAAAATCGGCGAACTTATAATGCTTGCAACAAATCTCCAGCCTTTCCTTATGGGAATTGCGGTTTCCGTACTTGTAGGAATCGCTCTTACCCTGCCTATTTCCTCCGCTGCTATCTGTGCTGCTTTCGGGCTTACAGGTCTTGCCGGCGGTGCTGCAGTAGCCGGATGCTGCGCCCAAATGATCGGTTTTGCCGTTATGTCATTTCCCGAAAATAAACTGGGAGGTCTGGTATCTCAGGGAATAGGAACTTCAATGCTGCAAATGGGCAATATTATTAAAAATCCTAAAATATGGATAGCGCCTATCGTCACTTCTGCTATCACCGGTCCAATTGCAACCTGTTTCTTTCATCTGGAAATGAACGGAACTCCAGTATCTTCAGGAATGGGTACCTGTGGTTTTGTCGGACAAATCGGCGTTTATACCGGCTGGATCGACGACATAGCAAACGGCACAAAGGCTTCCGTTACTGCTGTCGACTGGATAGGACTATTAATGATTTCCTTTATTTTGCCTGCCGTAATCTGCCCTGCTGTAAATCTTCTGCTTAAAAAAATCGGTTGGGTAAAAGAAGGCGATATGACGTTATCTTAATATATTTATGATACATTGATCAGTATATAAAACTTAACGGGCAGTCGAAGAAAACTCCGGCTGCCCGTTTTTAATATTGCCATATTAATTTTTATCAAAATCTAAATAATTTTTTTGACATTCAATTAATCATAAATTAAAAAACTCCATAAAAATATTGTAATGTATATATAATTTGAAATTTATCTGATTTATATTAATTTCTATATCATACCTTTTAGTACTAAATATCGTACCGGCTAATAATAAATACATAAAACAGATATGCTGCAAATATATGACGTGTCAAAAGTTTACATTAATCTTCGTCTTATTATATATCAAGTTAAATACGAACATTAAAAATATATTCGTAAACATTACTGTCAAAAATTCATATCCTGTTAATTTCTCATAATCATCCTAAATACTGCGGCTATTAACTTCATATAGGGTCTTTTTATAAAAAATTATTTTATTGTCTGCAAAACCTCTCTCCCGCTCCAATAGAATTGATTACACTAAAACAACTAATAATTTGATCTTATTTATTAATCTTATTATAATACTTATCAGAAAAATCTATTAATGAATCTTTTTTGATAAAACAGATAATGCATATGACTGCAACGCACACAGCCAATATTACGGCTCCTGTATAACTGTGACTCTCAAGCATTACGCCAAAAATTATAGAAACTGCCATAGCCGGTATTCTGCCGACGGTAGATATTATAATAAACGCTGTAAATCGCATCTTTGAAACTCCGGCGGCATATGCAACCATATCCTTCGGCAATCCTGGAATTAAATATAATATAAATATGACTTTATGAGCTTTTTTTGTATCTAATAGTCTGTTATACTTTTCAAATCTTTCTTCACCAAAAAGCATTTTCATAGGACGCTTTCCGAAAATCCTTGCGATTGCAAAAGAAATACCAGAGCCTATAGTAATACCCATCAGAGAAATTACCATAGCCCAAAAAAATCCATAGAGATACCCGCCTGCAACCTGTATAACCTGTCCTGGCAAAAACGTCACTACCACCTGAACAATCTGGCAAATCAGGTATATCGGTATGCTTTCTTCACTGTATTGCTGCATAAAAGCCTCAAATTTTTCCATGGATTTGAAACTTTCAACTAATTCAGGCTGTGAAATATAAATATAAACAGGTATTCCTATAATAATTACCAATATTATTATTAATTCAATTATAGCTATAGCCATGTTTCTTTTTTCAATACTCTGTTTTTTCCCCTTCATACCGCAAATACCCCGCTTATACTAATCCTTTATAAAACGATTAAATCGTTTTATGGGGCTGCAGAATGCAGCCCGGCGGCAAAGCCGCCAAGGATGTTGTCAATACTTTTCTTGGCGCGCTGCAGGCGCGGCGGCATATTATGCCGCTATAAAAAGCTTTTTAGAGCTTTTTATCAAGAAATAGTATTATAGATAATTATATTTTAAAGAAAAAACTAAAATCTCAGAATTCCTTTATCACATAAAGACTGAACCGCTTTTATAACGCCAAATTTTGAATGTTCATACGTAAGCCCTCCCTGAAAGTAAACTATATACGGCTCGCGTATAGGTGCGTCCGCCGATAATTCGATAGATGATCCCTGCACGAAAGCTCCGGCAGCCATTATCACCGGATCACTGTATCCCGGCATCGCCCACGGTTCCGGCACAACGTGAGAATCTACAGGCGCCGCCTCCTGAATCCCCTGACAGAAAGCGATTACCGCGTCGGCGCTTCCAAGTTTTACTGACTGTATGATATCGCTACGCTCTTCGTTTGAAGCCGGACAAACCTCGTATCCTAATTTTTCAAACACCTTAGCGCACAGCGCCGCTCCCTTTACCGCCCCGCACACGACGCTGGGAGCCATAAATAATCCTTGAAACATACTGCGGCTCTGCCCGAAAGTAAGTCCGCATTCCTTCCCAATGCCCGGAGAAGTCATTCTGTAAGAAATGCTCTCTATAAGATCTTTTCTGCCCGCTATATATCCGCCGGACAAAGCAAGACCTCCGCCAGGATTTTTAATAAGAGAACCGGCTATCACATCTACGCCCACATCGGTAGGTTCGTTCACGTCCATAAACTCACCGTAACAATTATCAGCCATGCATATTATATCTGGATTCACAGATTTTACTGTTTCAACCCATTCCTGTATCTCCGGTATTGTGATCGCTTTCCGCCAGCCGTAACCCGTAGCTCGCTGTACGCACATCATGCGCGTTTTACCGTTGATAATATTTTTAACGCCTTCAAGATCTATTCTGCCGTTTTCCAGTAAATCCACTTGCTTATAAGTTACGCCGAATTCTTTCAGAGATCCTTTGCCCTCGCCTCTTATACCGATTACTTCTTCAAGCGTATCGTACGGCGCGCCGGTACAATAGACGATTTCATCCCCAGGACGCAAAATCCCCGTAAGCGTTAATGTTAATGCATGAGTTCCGTTTACTATAAGAGGTCTGACTATAGCATCCTCCGTATTAAATAGCCTGGCATATGCTTTTTCCAGCGTTTCGCGGCCCACATCGTCGTAACCGTATCCCGTGTTCCACGCAAAATGCATATCGCTGAGCCTGCATTCTCTTAAAACTTCCAGCACTTTGTACTGATTGTATGATTTAATATCATCGAGTTTATCGAATCCTGCAGAAATCTCCAGTTCAGCTTGTTCTATAATATTGAGAACCTCGGAAGAAATTCCCATTTTTTCAGTTAATAATTTATAAGTATTTTTTTGCATCTTTATACCTTTTATTTATCCTGCAAAATTTATCATATTACTATATTTAAAATCCATAAGTTTTTATTTATTAATTGTAACTTTATCTATCTTCTTGCTATTTACGCACGTCGTCAAATTCGTCGTCCCATTCAAAACTGCCTATAAGATCCCGCTTCGTATTCAGCCGATGAGCTGCATAAAGCTGAGTGGTCGATACGTTTTCATGATCCAAAAGTTCCTGAACGTCAAATATTGAATTTCCTCTACCGATAAGCGACGTTGCAGCTGTAGCGCGCAGTTTATGGGGACTGTATCCTGCTTTTCTGGAAGTAGACATTCCTATGGAAGTATATTTCTTGACCAGCTCCCGAATCTGCCTTTCCGTCATACGTTTTCCCTGAAGGGAAAGAAACAGAGCATCCTCATTACCTGGCTGAATCTTCTCTTCAGCTAAGCGTTCCCCATCAATATACTCATGAAGAGCTTTTAAAACGGTTTTGTTGTTAAGCGGCATTATGGATTCTTTTCCTCGCTTGCGGTATATCTTAAATTCTCCTCTGGGAAAATTAAAAGATGAAACGTTTAACTGATGAAGTTCTGAAAGACGCAGCCCATATGTGAGGAATAAAACGAGTATCAGCTTGTCCCGTTTCTTCGTCTTTTCCCAGAACTGACGCTCCTTCTTCGTAAGATGCTCGCCTGTTGACACCGCATCCAGCATAATCATAACTTCATCGTCCTGAAGCGCTTTTATTTCATGCTCGCTCTGACTCTGAACGCGTATCGGATCAAACTGATCCGTAATATTTTTTGATACTATTTCCTCTCGGTAAAGATATTTGAACAATACAGAAATAGAAGATTTCTTACGCGACAGAGTTCTATTATTATTTGTATAAACCTGGATCGTATCCTCAGTTTCCACATTATAATTGCGGCAGTAATCTATAAAAACATTTATATCTCCGCCTTTTATAGCGTCAAACTCCTCGGCTTTTATATTTTTGATATTATCCGCAGCCGTAAGATCCGTGTGATTTACAAGATAATTACAAAAAAATTTTATATCATGCAGATAAGCCAGTCTTGACATAGGCAAAAGAGAAGATCTCATATACGCAAAAAATCCTCTCATGAAAGAAGGCAGCGTTTTTTCTATATCCTCGCATTCTTTTTGAATAAGAAATTCTTTTTCCACCACATTGTCCGGTTTGTCGGATCTATTATTAATCTTTACAGTTTTCTTAGGTTTCTTCTCATTCGACTTATTTGACATAATATCACCCCAATATTAAAAAATCCTTAAACGCGTATAATTTTATGATAATTCCCCGGAAATGCCTTCAGGTAAAATATATCATGTACTTAAATAATCCGCAATTAAGGATTCCATTTTTTGAAGAGCTTCGCCATCCTCTGATAAATTAAACCAGTGTATGTCGGGATACCTGCGAAACCACGTAAGCTGCCTTTTTGCATACCTCCTGGTATTTCTTTTTATAAGTTCCGCAGCCGTATCCATATCGTACTCGCCTTTTAAACTATCTATAATTTCTTTATACCCGATACCTTTCATAGAAATATCGCTGCTGTCGAGTCCTTTATCTATGAGTTCCTGTATTTCTTCTTTAAGACCTGCATTAATCATAATATCCACGCGCATATTTATACGCTCATAAAGTTCTTCGCGATTTCTGTCTAAACCGATTAAAAGATACTCGTAATCAGTGGTCTTTTTAAACGAATTTTCAAAATCCGGTATCTTTTCGCCTGTTTTAGCTGCTTCAATCGCTCGTATAACTTTTTTGGTATTGTTGGGATGAATACGTCTGGCAGCGTCTGGATCACAATTTTCAAGTATCTTGTGCAGATAATCCGGACCGGCAGCGGTCAATATTGCCCGCATCCGTTTACGCTCGGCGTCGTTTTTAGGCGCTTTTGCAAAATCCATATCATATATTAATGAATTAACGTAAAGCCCTGTACCTCCGGAAATTATCGGCAGCATGCATTTATCAAATATTTTTTCTATATAATTTTTAGCCAAAGGACAGTATTCAGCCACAGAAAACTCCCGCCTCGGATCTATTTCATCTACCAGATAATGCCTTGCCGCACGTTGTTCCTCTGCCGTCGGCTTCGCGCTGCCTATATCCATATATTTATATATCTGCATTGAATCAGCCGAAACTATTTCACCGTTAAATTTCTGAGCCGTTTTTATAGCGTATTCTGTTTTTCCTACCGCCGTAGGACCGACAATTATAACTGTTTTTCTTTTATTTATCATTAACACTGCCTCTTAATTTTTGTATAATTTAATCTCCAAATAGTATACAAAATTCCTATGAAACATTCACAATTCCGCCGTCAATATTTATAGCGCACATAATACTAAATTTCAATGAATTATTTATAAAGTAATATGCTTTAAACTTTATCAGCGCTTAAACAACGTTTCTATTTCACGCTTTGTCATTTTTATAATGGTAGGTCTTCCATGCGGACAGGAAAAAGGATTTTCTGTTTTTGAAAGATCCGTTATAAGCCTGTTTACTTCATTCATATCTAAAAGATTATTAGCCTTAACAGCAGACTTACATGCTTTCAGTATAATTTTTTCCGCACGTTTTACATCTTTAAAAGATTTCATTTCTTCCAGACTATCAAAAAAATCATTCAAAAAACTTTCCGCTTCAGAAAGTTCCATATACATAGGGATCTCTTTTACTGCGTAAGATTTCGGTCCGAATTCCTCGATAGCAAAACCTATTTTTCTAATAAAATCTATCCATTCCGCCTCCGCATTTTTTACCATATAAGATACTTCTAAGCTGATAGGTATGCCGATAATCTGGCTTACTGTTTGTTGACCATAAAAACTTTTTGTTAACTGTTCATAAAATATCCTTTCGTGGGCAGCGTGCTGATCTATCATATAAAAAGCCTGATCGTCGCTTGCAAGAATATAGGAAGCGAATAAAGTCCCTATAGGCCTGAGTTCCGCCACTTCAAATGGCTTTAATTCCGCCCTCTTAATCTCTGGAATAAAACTTCCTTTTGTTTTTATATCATTACTTAATTTACCATTTATGTTCACTATAACATCATTATCGTTTTTGCTCTCATTTTCAGCTTTTTCTTCGATGTACTGCATTCTGTCTTTCCTGCTTCCATCGTCGGCTTTTTCAGCCGAATAAAAAGCGCTCTCCTCCTCTGCTCTTTTTTCCCTTAAAATTTTTCTTATATCTATCTGTTCCTGATTCTGCTTGGGAAACTGATACGATTTTTTTTCACCGCCTATGTTTTCGTTTCCTCCGTCTGCCTGCCTGTCCTGCTTAAAAACTATATCTGGCACAGCTTCGCGCACCTTGAGCCCGTTTCTTATAGCCGTAGTTACAAATTCTCTTATCGGCTCGTCATTATCAAAACGTATCTCTTTTTTATTGGGATGAATATTGACGTCTATAAGTTCCGGATTTACATGCAAAAACAAAAACGCTACCGGATATCTTCCTTCAAACATTTTTTCTCTGTAACCGTCAGATACGCACTCATCCAGCAATTTATTCTGAATATATCTGCCGTTTACGAAAAAAATCTGTCCTTTACGGTTTGCCCTCGTTTCGCTGGGCGGAGATATGTAACCTTCAATATAAAGATCGTTTTCTCCGGAAGCGTCTATTTTTATAAGTTTCTTAGCGGTATGGGGATCAAAAACCGTGGCTATTGCTGTAAACCTGTCGCCTCTGCCCGGCGTAGAAAATAAAACATTAGAATTATTAATGAGTTTTACACGGATATTCGGATAAGCCAACGCCATTTTGGATACGAAATCTATAATCTGCGCGCTCTCCGTATTATCCTTTTTCAAGAATTTCATTCTTGCCGGAGTATTATAAAAAAGATCCCTGACTATAATCGTAGTCCCTGTCGGGCAGCCAGTTTCAGTAAGAGCGGCAACATTTCCTCCTTCTATTGTAATAGAAACGCCTGCCTCCTCATCTTCAGTTTTTGTAATAAGCTCCGTTCTCGAAACAGCGGATATGCTCGCCAGCGCTTCGCCGCGAAAACCCAATGTTTCGATAGAATCCAAATCTTTCGCCGTACGCAGCTTGCTCGTAGCATGCCGCTTAAACGCGAGTTCCACTTCATTGGGAACAATTCCGCAGCCGTCGTCCGTCACTCTTATATAAGATTTGCCGCCGTTTTTTATTTCCACGGCTATAGATTTTGCTCCTGCATCTACCGAATTTTCCACTAATTCCTTAACTATCGAAAGAGGTCTTTCTATAACTTCGCCCGCAGCTATTTTATCGGCTACCTGCTGAGGCAGCTCTGCTATATTTTTTCTAATTTCAGACATAAATCCGCCTCCGTTACATTTTTTCTACGGCTTTTTTTAGTTCTTCAATAATAGCGATGGATTCTGCCGGCGTAATCTTCATAATATCAAGAGATTTTATCATATCTACAACGGGATGCGTTTTAAACGTAAGAAAAGACATCTGTTCCTCAGAAATAGAATCGTCAATATTATCAGATACATTTTCTGCATTGATATTTCCGCCGCTCATAATAAATTCCTCTGAAACCGAATTTTTTTCAAGCTGATTAAGTTTCTGCTGAGCTGTTTTTAAAAGCGTTTCCGGCACTCCGGCTATTTTCGCTACATGTATGCCGTAACTCTTGCTGGCGCTGCCTTCCGCAATCTTGTGCAGAAAAACTACATCTCCTGACTTTTCGCTTACGGAAACATTCAGATTTTTAAATCCGAAAACCGTGCCCTCAAGCGCGGTGAGTTCATGATAATGGGAAGCGAACAACGTTCTTACGTGTCTTTTTTTGCTGCATAGGTAATCCACTACAGCCCAGGCGATAGAAAGACCGTCGTACGTACTCGTTCCCCTGCCGATCTCATCAAGAATCACAAGACTGCGGTTTGTAGCTGTATTAAGAATATATGCAAGTTCGCTCATCTCCACGTAAAACGTACTCTGTCCCTGGGTCAGATTATCGGAAGCTCCTATTCTGGTATATATCCTGTCTACTATACCGATTTCGGCAGTTTCCGCAGGAACAAAGCAGCCGATCTGAGCCATTAATACTATTAACGCCGTCTGCCGCATATACGTTGATTTTCCCGACATATTCGGACCTGTTATCAGCAGCATGCTCTGATCAGACTGATTTATAAACGTGTCGTTCGCGACAAAAACTCCGTCTTTTATACTCTGCTCTATAACCGGATGCCGTCCGCCTGTTATGCTGATTTTTTCCGAATCGTTTACGACAGGCTTTATATAACCGCTGCCGCTTCCCGCTTCGGCAAATGAAGCGAGCACATCCAACTCTGAAACAGCTTCAGCAGTTTCCTGAATAGTTCTTGTAAATGTTTTAAGATACTCGCGCAGTTCGCTGAAAAGCTCGTATTCCAAACTGTTTATGCGTGATTCCGCGTTCAGTACCACAGCTTCCATATCTTTCAGCTCCGGAGTAACGTAACGTTCGCAGTTTACAAGAGTCTGCTTTCTTATGTAATCCTCAGGCACGTTCTCTGCATTCAGCTTAGTAACTTCTATATAATAACCGAAAACCTTATTGAAACCGACTTTAAGATTTTTTATCCCCGTACGCTTCCGCTCGTTCTCCTCAAGTCCCATTATCCACGACATACTGCCGCTCGACGCTTCTTTTATCTCGTCAAGCTCTTTTGAATAACCGTCTTTTATAAGTCCGCCGTCTTTTATAGTTACAGGCGCGTCCTCTTTAACGGCAGAATCTATTTTAGTAAAAACATCGCCAAGAGTACTGATTCTTTCAGCTATTGATTTTAAAAGCTCGTCGGAAGAAACGGACATATCGCTTTTTATATCCGGCAGCGCAGCTATAGAATTTCGCAGCGCCAGCATATCCCTGCCGTTAGCATTCCCGCAGGCGATACGTCCGGAAAGCCTTTCGAGATCATAAACGCCTTTTAAAGCCTCACGGATGTTATTTCTGAAAATTATATCGTCCATAAGAACTTCCACAGCGTCTAACCTGAGATTAATATCCTTAACGCTGTTTAATGGCTCTCTTATCCATTTTTTCATCTTTCTGGAACCCATGGCTGTTTCCGTTTTATCGAGAACTCCTAAAAGAGAACCGCTGACTTTTTTCTCAAACAGCGTTTCCGTGAGTTCGAGGTTTCTTATAGCAGATTTATCCAGCATCATATGACTGGAATTATCCATTATTTTAATATTTGTAAGCTGCGATAAACTCTGCTTCTGGGTTTCAAGAAGATACGATAGCATAGCTCCGAGCGCGTTCACTGCGCGGCTGTCTTCTTCAAACCCAAGACCGTTAATAGAATTAACGGTAAACTGCCTGCGAACAGACAATTCCGCCTGCTCTTTATCGAAATACTTATCGTTTAAAACAGAAATATAGGAATTTGTAAGGCTTTTTAAAGAATCCGCAAGTTCGCTCTCTCTGAGATCTTCGTTTAGTATAACTTCCCTTACATCAATCTTTATCAACTCGTTTAAAATATCGTCATAATTCTCAGAGCTTTTATATTCGCTTACTATCAGCTCTCCCGTAGAGATATCGCAATATGCAAGACCTGTTTTTTCTCCGCGCGTATAAACGGATGCCAGATAATTATTCTTATTTTCTTTAAGCATAGACTGATTTACAAGGGTTCCCGGAGTAACTATCCGTATAACCTCGCGCTTTACTATGCCTCTTACCTGTGAGGGCTCGTCCGTCTGCTCGCAAATAGCCACCTTATACCCCTTTTCTATTAGCTTGGATATATAAGTATCCGCCGCATGATACGGAACACCGCACATAGGAGCTTTTTCTTTTAAACCACAGCTTTTTTTTGTAAGAGTTACCTCCATTTCCCTGGAAGCGGTGAGCGCGTCCTCATAAAACATCTCATAAAAATCGCCCAGCCTGAAAAACAGTATGCAATCCTGATACTGTTCCTTGATCTCTAAATACTGCTGCATCATTGGGGTCAATTTTTCTGCCATTTTACTTTCTCCAGTATAAATACTTCAAAAAGGTTGCCTTGGTTAAAAGGCAGCCTTTTTAATTTGTTTAATATATTAGTAAATATTAACAAAGTCTGTGTCAGCAATCATACTAACGAAACTAACTTTGTTCTGTTATACCTGAGATTATTCTTCTTCCATCTCGCATGAATCGTGATGATCTTCCTCGACAGCATCGGGATCATAATCCTTTAAACCTTCAAATTCCAGACCGTTTTTCTGAGCGTAATCGTATATTGCAGCTTTTATAGACTGTTCGGAAAGTATGGAACAGTGAATCTTTACGGAAGGCAAGCCCCCAAGCTCGTCCAGTACATCCTGATTAGTAACCATGAGAGCCTCTTCGCAGGTTTTTCCGATAATCATATCGGTTGCAATACTCGAAGATGCTATCGCCGAACCGCAGCCGTATGTCTTAAACTTAGCGTCAGTAATGATGCCGCTGTTTTCATCTACCTTTATAGACATCTGCATCATATCCCCGCAAACCGGACTTCCAAAAGTTCCTACGCCCGAAGCATCTTCTATCTCTCCTACGTTATGAGGATTCATAAAATGATCTATTACCTTATCGTTATACATTGCCATGATTTTTACCAGCCTTTCTCGCTTGAAATCGACGAAATATTTCTTAACTTTTCTATTACTATTTTTAACTGATCTACCGTGTAATTTATATCTTCCATAGTAGTCGGATCACCGAAAGTAAATCTTATGGAACCGTGAATAAGTTCCACAGGAACACCCATAGCGGTGAGTACATGGGAAGGCTGCAAAGATCTCGATGAACAGGCCGATCCAGACGATGAGCTAATACCAACAAAATCCAGATACAGTAAAATAGATTCGCCTTCCACATATTCAAACGTTATATTCGCATTTCCCGGATGCCTGAGTTCTCTGCTGCCGTTATAATAAGTGTGCGGAATCTCTGCAAGCACCCTTTTTACAAAATGATCTCTGAGAGAACTTATATGCTCAACATGAGCCTCCATATTCTCTTTTGCTATCTCGGCAGCCTTGCCGAATCCTACTATCGCAGGCACATTTTCCGTACCTGCGCGCTTCTTTCTCTCCTGCGCGCCTCCATGCATATACGCCGGCAGATTTACGCCCTTTCTCACATACAAAGCTCCGATGCCTTTAGGTCCGTATATCTTATGAGAAGACAGGGACATCATATCTATATCGCTATTTTTTACATCAATATGAATATTCCCCGCAGCCTGTACGGCATCCGTATGAAAAAGTACGCCGTGTTTCTTTGCAATTTTTCCTATTTCCTGAATAGGCTGAACAGAACCGACTTCATTATTAACATACATAATGCTTATAAGAACAGTATCCGGTCTTATAGCAGCTTCCACTTCCTTAGGATCTACTATGCCTTCGCGGTCAACTCCCACATAAGTAACTTCAAAACCTTCTTTTTCAAGATACTGACATGAATGCAGCACCGCATGATGTTCTATTGCAGATGTAATTATATGACGGCCCTTTTTATTTTCAAGCCTGCGGGCTGTAGATATGAGCGCCCAGTTATCCGATTCCGTACCGCCCGAAGTAAAAATTATCTCGTTGGGTTCAGCGTTAATAAGAGACGCTACCTGTATCCTCGCGTTTTCCACTGCATCCTTTGCTGTTGCTCCTGTTTCATACAGAGATGAAGCATTTCCAAACTTTTCTGTGAAATAAGGCAGCATTTCATTTACCACCTCAGGTTTTGCCGGTGTTGTAGCAGAATAATCAAGATAAACCTGTCTTGTTTCTCCCATAATAGCAATTATCCTTTCTTTATATAGACCATCTGTTTCAAAAGAGAATCCCCATAAAAATACACTTTGCGTTTATTTTCAGCAAAACTTCCGCTTATATCAGATCATTAAAAACAGATGATTTTTAGTATACAATAATATGTATTCAGGGCGTATCCGAAAATCCATTCGCCGCTTAATCCCTGACACATTTGTTATTATAACGCTTTTTAAGAAAGAATAAACTGTATTCCGAAATAAATCCCACACTTTTATATACCTTAGTATAAATATACCTTTTCTATCTAATAAAAATAAATAAAAACTATAAAAAACTATCCATTATATTTTCTAAACCATATAATTTTGTTTTTCCATTAATAGTAATAGTCCTGACTGTATACTGTGCATCATTAGTATAATGACCGCTATTCCCCAGCATATACCATACTGCATCCACATCGTAAAAAATTATATTTGCCTTTTTTGCCGTCCTTTTCACATTTGTTACTTTCATATTAATCACTATATCGCAGTCGCTGTCTATATATCTCTTAAGAGCCTCGCAGTCTTCTTCTATTAACGGATGTCTTTCTACCGCAGACAGACTTTCAAACATAGCTTCATTATTAAAATCCGAATTAAACATAATTTTCTGCATAATACGAGTTCGTTCTACCATCAGATCAGAAATTATCTTATCATCCGAATCCTTATCCTGATATGTAAACCCCGTAAAGATTAAAACAATTATTATTATTGTCATTATGCTCATTAATGATTTTCTGTATTTTATTTTCATAAATAACCTCGCTTCTTTATTCACAACCGAGCAAAACTTCAATTCCAAATATATGCAAGTGAAAATACTATTTATTTTTTAATAAATACTCTATGTACCTTTTTTTAACGGCATTTTGCTCATACTTATTATTTAAAAATACAGGAGAGATCTAAAGATTAAATTTTATATTCATATATTTTTATATTATAAAAAAAGAAAAACGGGAAATTTGTAATATTCCCGTTGTAATCAAGATTATTTAATTATAAATTTTTCTAAAATCTCATAATATATGACAATAATCGACTATATTAAAACATATCTGACAATTCTTTACGTTATTTATAAAAATACTCTGCATAGTATAAAAGCCGATTCTTTAATTCAGATCAATTATTTTACATTATCGCCAGAATTGCTTTTTTTCTTTGTTACAGGAGTTATGCTGCCATCCGCTTCCACTATCTGTATCTTCTGAAGTTCCGCTTCAAAATTTCTGCGGAAACCTGCAAGATATTCTTTTCTGAGAATATCCCGTTCCTTTATTTCCTCTGGAGTCAGGCTTGTTTCTTTAGCCTTTCTTGCCAGTTCGTTTATTCTGTCCAGCTTCTCCTGAGTTACTACTGTCGCCATAATCTTATACCTCACATCCGGCTAAAATTTTTCTTTCAAAGAGAAAATCCGGCTGTAATACCGGATTTCTCTTTGAGTGAATGATGTTATGAATGATAATTTATCTGATATTTGCAATTACAGAATTTAGCACCTTCCTGAATGTTTCAACATCCTCCGGCGCTACTCCTTGAAAGATGTACTCCATATACGAGGAATTCATTCCATGTAATATGTCTAAAAGTGTTTCATCTTCAATATGAAGAGTCAGATGATTTACTCTTCTGTCATTAGGATCAACAGCTACCGACAAGTATCCTTTCTTGGTAAGAGAATCTACTGATCTGCATATAAGCGACTGTGTAATTCCGTATCTTACCGAAATGCCCTTAGCTGTATCTATGTCTTCGTTCTCCAGTAAATATATCATAGTGGAAATTTCATTTGGTGTGAAATTATATCCACTCAATTTCTGTTTAGCAAAATCGTGATATTTTTTTGT
>JAAVYD010000067.1 GCA_022790955.1 Bacillota bacterium | reverse complement strand
GCCTGACGATAATAACAGCAGGGATAGAAAACTTGGGAGCAAATTAATTATGTATGATAAATTAGATTTTATCCAAAGTAAATACGAGGAATTAAGTTTAAAAGTTTCCGATCCGGAGATTATTGCGGATCAGGTAACATGGCAGAAATATGCTAAAGATATCGGCGAGATGGAGCCGATAGTCGCAAAGTATGCGGAATATAAAAAAGTGGTGGACGGCATTGCCGAAGCAAAAGAGATTCTTAATGATGGCGGTTCGGATGAAGAAATGCGTGATCTGGCGAAGATGGAGCTTTCCGATCTTGAAGATAAGGAAGGCGTTATTAATGAAGAACTCAAGCTGCTGCTGCTTCCTAAAGATCCTAACGATCAGAAAAACGTATATCTTGAGATAAGAGCTGGTACCGGCGGCGAGGAAGCTGCGCTGTTTGCGTCCGATCTTCTCAGGATGTATATCCGTTATGCGGAGCGCCGCGGCTGGAAGGCGGAAACGATAGACGCAAACGATACGGGAATGGGCGGAATAAAAGAAGCAGTTGTTCTTATAAAGGGCAAGGGCGCGTATTCCAGACTCAAATATGAGAGCGGAGTTCACAGAGTGCAGAGAGTTCCTGAAACGGAATCCAGCGGCAGAATACACACATCAGCTGCAACCGTTGCGGTTCTTCCTGAAGCGGATGATGTAGAAGTCGACCTTAACCCTAACGACGTGAGAGTAGATGTTTACAGAGCTTCCGGAAACGGCGGTCAGTGCGTAAACACTACGGATTCCGCGGTAAGGCTCACCCACATTCCGACAGGTCTGGTAGTTACATGTCAGGATGAGAAATCACAGCTTAAAAATAAAGATAAAGCGTTTAAAGTTTTAAAGGCAAAGCTGTACGATATGATGCGTCAGCAGCAGCACGACGAGGTTGCAGAGGAAAGAAAGAGCCAGGTAGGAAGCGGCGACAGAAGTGAACGCATAAGGACTTATAACTTCCCGCAGGGCAGGATTTCGGATCACCGCATAGGTCTTACTATTTATAAATTAGAATATTTCCTTGACGGAGATATAGACGAAGTAATAGACGCGCTGATTACTTCGGATCAGGCGGAAAAAATGAAAAACTTCTAAAGATAAGACTGTTAATATTGCCGATATTTGCATACCTGCAGAATAAACATGCAGGATAAAATAGAAATGTTATTATTTTTATCGCGGGATTATTTTGCGCATCGGTCGGCGGGTTAAATCAATAATATTTTTATTACGCGTAAATATTGTTTGCGATATCGGCGGAATAAAAGAATAGTCTGACGCCGAGGTAGAGTATCGGCGAAGCTGGCTTTGCTTAAATTAATGCAGGAGAGATAACTTTATGGAAACAAAAATTTATACGATCACAGATCCAGAAAAAGATAAGGACAAGATCGCGGAAGCTGCCGAGATAATAAGAAACGGCGGACTTGTTGCATTTCCTACAGATACTGTATATGCTATAGGAGCGTCGATAGAATCGGAATCAGCTATCGACAGGCTTTTTGAAGTAAAAAACAGACCTAAAGATAATCCTATTAATATTTTGGTTGCAAGAGATCTTGATATGCACCTTTGCATAGATATAACGGCGCCAAATAATCAGTTCGCGGCAAGGCTTATAGAAAATTTCTGGCCGGGTCCTCTTACGATAGTAATGCCGAGGATCTTAGCAAGAGTGCCTGATAATCTGGTGGCTGGAATGGACACAGTCGGGGTAAGGCAGCCGGACGACGCTATTGCTCAGGCGCTGATTTATGAGGTAGGCACGCCTGTTGCCGCTCCGAGCGCGAATATTTCCGGACATCCAAGTCCGACGACTGCTCAGCACGTTATAGACGATCTTAATGGCAAAGTCGATATGATTCTCGCTGGTCCGGACTGCAGGACGGGCATAGAATCTACGATAATAGATTTATCTAAAGACAGACCTGTAATCATAAGACAGGGAAATATAACGGCGGAAGAAATGCAGGAAGTCATTCCAAGAAAGATATTAACGGTCCCCCGGTAGGGCTCGTCGCCAGTGAAGAAGGCGATGAGGCGCAAGTGTTATATCCCGGCTCTAAATATCCTCATTATGCTACTAATGCGGAGCTGTTTTTGTATACAGGAGATGCCGACGCGGTAAAAAAAGCCGTGTCAGAAGCCGTATCAGAGGCAGAAGGCAAAGGAAAAAAAGCCGGCGTTATAGATTTTGACGGGGATGCTGATACCGCTGCCCGTCTGTTTTTTAAAGAGCTGCGAAGGTACGATTCCGAAGGAACAGACGTTATTTTTGCAGCAGGTGTGCCTGAAGAAGGTGTCGGAAGCGCGGTAATGAGCAGAATGCGCAGCGCAGCCGGCAAAAATGTCATTAATGTGTAATCGTGGAGGAAAAAATGATAGCATTAGCAAGTGACCATGCGGGTTTTGAACTTAAAGAATCCATTAAGAAATTTTTAGTGGAAAGAAATTATGATATCATAGATTTCGGGACAAATTCAACTGCATCGGTTGACTATCCTATTTTTGCAAAGAAAGCAGCTAAGGCAGTGGCATCAGGCCAATGCGAGAGAGGTATAGTATTCTGTGGAACGGGGATAGGCGTTTCTATCGTCTGTAATAAGGTAAGAGGTATCAGGTGTGCATTATGCACTAATGAATTAACAGCGGAAATGGCAAAACGGCATAATGACGCTAATATTATAGCGTTTGGGGCAAAAGTAGTAGAGCCTGAAATGGTAAAAAAGCTCATCTTAATATGGCTTGAAGCCCAGTTTGAGGAGGGCAGGCATCAGAGAAGAATTGATTTAATGGAAGAAGATTAAATTAATATTAAAATTAGTTTTCGTTCTACTTTGCAGTATTATTGGAGGAAGATATGGAAATTTATGAAGAATTGGTAGCTCGAGGGCTTATAGCTCAGGTTACGGATGAAGATGAAATAAGAGAACTTGTAAATAACGGCAAGGCTACTTTTTATATAGGCTTTGACCCGACTGCGGACAGTCTGCATGTGGGGCATTTTATGGCGCTGTGTCTTATGAAACGCCTGCAGGATGCAGGCAATAAGCCGATTGCGCTTATAGGCGGAGGAACAGGCATGATTGGCGATCCTTCAGGTCGTACGGATATGCGCCAGATGATGACTCCTGAAACCATTCAGCATAATTGCGACTGCTTTAAGGTACAGATGAGCAGATTTATAGATTTCTCCGATGGCAAAGCTCTTATGGTAAATAACGCAGATTGGCTGATGGGTCTTAATTATATCGAATTTCTCAGAGAAGTAGGTCCGCATTTTTCCGTTAATCATATGCTTGCTGCGGAATGTTATAAGCAGCGCATGGAAAAAGGACTGAGTTTCCTTGAGTTTAATTACATGATAATGCAGAGCTATGATTTCTACGAATTATACCAGAGATACGGCTGTAATATGCAGTTTGGCGGAAACGATCAGTGGAGCAATATGCTGGGCGGTACGGAGCTTATAAGACGCAAGCTGGGCGAGGATGCTTATGCCATGACTATAACTCTGCTGTTAAATTCCGAAGGCAAAAAGATGGGAAAGACTGCCAACGGCGCGGTATGGCTCGATCCAAATAAAACTACTCCTTATGAATTTTATCAGTATTGGAGAAACGTAGCTGACGCCGACGTTATCAGATTTATGAGGATGCTTACTTTCCGTTCTCTTGATGAAATTGCGGAGATGGAAAAATGGGAAGGAAGTCAGCTTAACGAAGCTAAAGAAATCTTAGCTCATGATCTTACAACACTTGTACACGGCAAGGAAGAAGCAGATAAGGCTCAGTCGGCAGCGAAGGCTCTGTTCGCGGGCGGAGCGGATATGGCTAACGTGCCTACTACTGAAATGAAAAAATCAGATTTTGAAGGCGACGGCGTGGGTCTTGTAAATCTGATAAAACAGGTAGGACTCGTTTCAAGCAATGGCGACGGTTTCAGAACCATCGAGCAGGGAGGTCTTACTGTAAACGACGAAAAGATTACAGATAAAAAGCAGCAGGTAACTCTCGATATGTTTAAAGACGATGCGCTTCTTATTAAAAAGGGCAAGAAAACATATCATCGTGTGGTTATAAAGTAAATTAAAAGTTTGATTAATAGCGCGATATATAATGGTATGATATTGATTTGTCAAGTCTGTTATATATAATTAATGCAAATATTAAAATATAATATATGAGCCGTTGTGTTAATAAGAAATGGTTGTTTTATAATGTATTTCATATATAGGCATGAAAGATATTATTTTGAATACACAGCGGTTTATATTTTAGTATTTGCATAATAAAAGTTATTTTAATAAATAAAGACGTAATTTTTTGAAGGAATTGAAGAAAGCAGATTTTCGTATAATATGCTTATTTGCTTTTAAAAAGTTTATTTATACAAAACAATTAATAAATATTTTTAATCGTCTTAGGATAAAATTTTAAAAAGCATATGCCGGAAGGCGGCGGAAAAGGGGAATGATGCTCAACGTAATAGAATATTTGGAAACAACGGCAAAGAAAAAGCCGGATAAGCTGGCTTTTGCAGATGACAAAAACGGGTTCACGTTCAGTCAGCTTTTAGAAAATGCGCAGAGAATAGGCACGGCGGCAGCAGAGCTTGCAGGCGGCTGTAATCGTCCGATTCCGGTTTTAGTTGAACGCAGCGCAGATACTATAGCTGCGTTTATGGGCGTTATTTTGAGCGGCAATTATTATGTTCCCCTGGACAGCAAGATGCCGGAAAAAAGACTTAGGCGGATTTTAGAGCAATTAGATCCGCCGTTTATAATATCTCAGCCTGAGAATGAAAAAAAAGCAGCGGGATTTGCAGAATTTTACGATATTATATCGTTGAATCAATTAAAAGAAAAAGCAGCGGAGGCAGATATGCTTAAAAAGCTGCGCGAAAGAGTGCTGGATATAGATCCGGCTTACCTGATTTTTACATCTGGCTCTACGGGCGAACCGAAAGGAATCGTAATATCTCATCGCAGCGTTATAGATTTCGTTGACTGGATGGCGCAGGAATGCGATATTTCAAGCGACGACGTAATGGCTAATCAGGCGCCGTTTTCATTTGACCTGTCTGTAAAAGACATTTATCTTACATTAAAATGCGGCGGCACGTGCCATATTTTAGCTAAAAAATATTTTATGCTTCCTAAAATGCTGCTTGAGCAGATCGCAGAGAAAAAAGCTACAGCTCTTATCTGGGCAACGTCCGCGTTTAATTTGGCAGCAAATTCCGGTGCATTGGGAACGGTGGATATGCCTTATCTTAAAAAAATTATAGTAGGCGGCGAAGCGCTGCGCGCCAAACAGCTTAATATATGGAGGAAATTTCTGCCGGAAGTCAAATATACAAATTTGTACGGACCGACAGAAGTAACTGTTGACTGTACGTATTATCATATAAACAGACAGTTTAATGATGATGAAATTATCCCGATAGGTTATCCGTGCAGAAATAAAGAAATCCTGCTTTTGGACAACGAACTAAGACCTGTCGCAGCCGGTCAGCCGGGAGAGATTTGCGTGCGGGGCATAGGTCTTGCCCAGGGATATTACGGTAATCCGGAAAAAACCGCGCAAGCCTTTGTTATTAATCCAAATAATCCGGCGTATCCTCAGAGGATTTATCGCACGGGAGATATTGCTTATCAGAATGAAGAAGGTCTTTTAATATATTTATCTCGCGAAGATGGGCAGATTAAGCATATGGGATACAGAATTGAACTGGGCGAAGTTGAAAACGCGGTAAACAGCCTGGAAGGCGTAGCTTCTGCCATAGTTTTCTTTGACGATAAAAAAGATAAAATAGTTTGTATTTATGAAGGCGACGCCTCATGGGAGAAATTTGCCGCAGAACTAAGAAAAATTCTTCCGAAGTATATGATGCCGAATGTATTTAAGCATATGGAGCGGCTGCCGGTAAATCTTAACGGTAAGATAGACAGGCCGCAGCTTAAGGAAGGATATTTTAATGAAAAAAGTAACTGATTATGAACAGATTTCAGCTCTGATAACAAAGTATATGACCGCCAAAACTGAAACTAATAGTTCTCTTATAGCGGACGATTATCGGGAGGAAATAAGCCAGGGAAATCTATATGTGCAGAATTGGAACAGCGGGCTTTTAATATTCAGACAGAGAAAGGACTTTTTCAGGGGCAATTATTATGTTATTTTGGATACAGACAGAAAGCCGAATATAGAATGGCCGGAAACCACCATTATGGAAATAGTATTTCGTCCCGGAAGGAGCAGATATATTCTCGACTATTGGAAAGATATGGGATTTGAACAGATTTTTGAACGCATGCGCATGACCAGGCTGCCGGAAACAGATATCAGTACGCTTGATTCCCAGATACCGTCGGTGACAGCAGATGAAGCGGAAGATATTTTAAACGAGTGTTTTGATTATAGGACAGCTTGTCTGCCGGAGAGGAAAGAAATAGAAGCAGACGCGGAGGAAAGCAGATTTTTAAGCAGGCGATCGGATGAGGGAGATCTGTCAGCGATGCTCAGGGTAAGCAGCAAAAAGTCTTATTACGAGATTCGTCAGCTTTGCGTAAGAAATCAGTTCAGAGGCAGCGGACTTGCAGATCAGCTCACCCAGGAGTTTACTCAGCGTTTTGGGGATAAAAAGTGCCGCGTATGGGTAAGAAAAGATTTTAAAGAAACTCGTAAGATGTACGAAAAGAACGGATTTACTTCCGATGGCTGGACATCTTCTGTTATAATTAGGAATACTTAGGATTGAACAGCATTTTTATCAGGTGTTTTTGTTGTGCAGAAAATTATCCTGGATAAAAATATCATACAAGTAAGGTTGTTCAATATATATTAGTTAGTTTTATGAAATATTTGCGAGAATTAACATTAATATTAACATCGAAAAAAGTTTTGCTGTTCCTGTGAAGGCGGCGAGCAGTAAAAATATTAATATAAAAATTTTTATAAATATCTTGCTTTTTAAATAAGCCGGAAGTCCAGCGTTAAAAGCAGTATGGAGGAAAATAACATGGGTAACATTACGCAGGAAATAAGTACAGAATTAAAGAATACTATTCAGGAAATTATCTTTGCTATTGCGCCGGAATATGATTTTCAGGAAGATGCGGCTCTGGTGGATGACGAGATTATAGATTCTTTAGATATGGTGTATTTGATTTCTACATTGAACGATACGTTTGGCATAGAGATCACAGTGGACGATATCACACCTGAGAATTTTAATACGGTAGATTCCATAATAGAATTAATACAGTCAAAACAGGAGTAGTCCATGGCTTTTACTTCGGTAACATTTTTAGGATTTATGGTGATTCTTGTAATCTTGTATTATATGATTCCCAAAAAGTTTCAGTGGATACTTTTGCTGATAGGAAGTTATGCATTTTACCTTTGCGGTGGTGTAAAGACTGTGATATATCTGCTGCTGACCACATTTTCCACGTATTTGGCGGGAATAGGGCTCGGCAGTCTTAATTTTAAATTTAAAAACCTGACTTCTGAAGAAAAAAAGACAATAAAAGCAAAAATCAAAAAATCCAAACAACGAATAGTTCTTGCAGCGGCTCTTTTTAACTTCGGTATGCTTTATATGCTTAAATACTGGGCTTTTACGGCTGAGGTTATAAAATCTTCTGCTGGATTTGCTCTTTACGTCCCGAATCTGTTGATGCCTCTGGGCGTTTCTTTTTATATATTCCAGTCGGTAGGCTATGTGGTCGATATGTATCGCGGCAAATACGAGGCTCAGCGCAATTTTGCGAAGTATGCATTATTTGTTTCGTTTTTTCCGCAGATAATTCAAGGTCCGATAAGTCGGTACAATCAGCTTGCTCCGCAGCTTTTGGGTGAACATTCGGTAAATTGGGATCAGATAAAATACGGCATACAGCTCGCTATGTGGGGATATTTTAAAAAGTTGGTAATTGCGGAGCGGGCAGGAGTATTCGTAAACGAGGTTTACGGTAATACGGCGTCTTATTCGGGCTCTATGATGGCGGCTGCAACGCTCGGATACTGTATACAATTATACTGCGATTTTTCCGGAGGAATAGATATTACAAGAGGCGCGGCGCAAATGCTCGATATAGATATGATTCAGAATTTTAAGCGTCCTATATTTGCCCGCAGTCTTACCGATTACTGGAGAAGATGGCATATAAGCCTGGGGCAGTGGATGCGTGATTATCTGTTTTATCCGCTGGCGCTTTCAAAAGGATTCACAAAAATGGGCGGATTTGCAAGAAAACATTTCCGCGGAACTCTCGGCAGGATATTTGCTACGTCGTTAGCGACATTCTGCATATATTTTGTCATCGGTATTTGGCATGGAGCAAATTTCAGATATATAACATACGGTTTTTACAACGGCGCGATAATCACGGCTTCTCTTTTGCTTGAACCGACATTTGCCAAGATAAGGAAAAAGCTGCCGATAAATTGGAAAGGTGCGGGCTGGCATTTTGTTCAGATTGCAAGAACCTGCGCAATAGTATTTATCGGGCGTTATATCACACGGGCTCCGAGGCTTCTCACGGCGTTTTATATGATAAAGATGTCGGTGACGGATTTCCGGCTGTCAAGTTTTACAGATGGCACGCTGTTTGCTTTCGGGCTGTCGGGTTTTGATTATATTGTAATCGGGCTTGGCATGGCTGTGGTATTGGCAGTGGAAACCTATCAGGAACGAGGCGGCGAGGTGCGAAAGACATTAGAACAGAAAAATCCATTTGTTCAGTGGCTTGCGGTTATCGTTCCGCTGCTTGTGATAATATTGCTCGGCGCTGTCGATCAGGGTTATGTAGCAGCAGAATTTATTTACGCTCAGTTTTAAAAGCTGTTGACATTAATATTAACGCTTTAATTTTTAGTATATAATGAAAATTTTGCAATAATAATCGAGTATAAATATTTGAGAAAATGAGGGAAGGTGGCGATGATGAACTCTAAAAAATGGATAGTGATGTTTATAATTACAGTTCTGATTTTGCCGCTGCTTCTCGCGGCGTGTAATTTTACGTTAAACCCTTTCGGCGTATTCGGACAGGATTTTTTGACGTGGCATTCTTTCAGTGAAACGCTGAATCCAAGGGTAGCGAAAACGGAATACCTTGAGGAACATCACAATGAATACGATTCTTATATTATAGGCTGTTCTTCTACAAGCTCGTATCCGGTTGAAACTCTTAATAAATATCTGGACGCTGATTTCTATAATCTTATAATGTACGGCGCAGATATGTGGGACGTTGAGAAAACCGTTGAATATATTAATGAGAATTACGAAGTGAAGAATCTTGTGCTGAATGTCTATATAGATAACGGTATTCATTATAATGAGGGCGAGGATTCTTTGAACGATAAGCTGCATTATAAAGTGAGCGGAAAGTCCGGCGCAGCTTTTTATATTAAATATCTTTTTGCATCGGTAAATTATTCTTTTGACAAGTTATCTGCATTAAGAAACGATACGGAGCTTTCTAAGCCTTTTGACGTATTCGATGAAAAAACAGGTGCTTATGATAAGAGGGCGCGTGATATAGAAAATATCGGAGATATGGGAACTTATCTTGAAAGCTATCCTGTGTTTGCCGACTATCCGCCGGCTGCGCCGGATATGGGAAAAATATCTGAATGTATGGAGAGCGTAAAGGTTATAAAAGAAATCTGCGAGAAGTCGGGGATAAATCTTTATGTAGCGTGCGCTCCTGTTTATGCGGAATATTTGCAGCATTTTGATTCCAGGCAGGTTAAAGAATTTTATACGGCTCTTGCCGAAGTCACGCCGTTTTATGATTTTACGTACAGTTCTGTAAGCTGCGAGCCTCGCTATTTTTACGATGCTACACATTTCAGAAATGCGGTGGGCGATATGGCAGCCGCGTATATGTTCGGTGATAAAAGCGTTTATATGCCTGAGGATTTCGGCACTTACGTGACGAGGGAAAATGTTTCCGAGCATGTGAAAGTTTATGATAACATATCCATAGAAAGACAGGACGACATTTATACGGACAGCGTGCCTGTGCTTATGTATCATCATATAGACGAAAACGCCGATTCAAATTCAGTTGTAACGCCGGATAATTTTGAAAGTCAGATAAAAGCTCTGCGCGATAACGGATATACGGCTGTGACGTTAGACGATATTTACGATTATGTGTACTCAGGCACCGATCTGCCGGACAAGCCGGTGCTGATCACGTTTGACGACGGTTACGCGAGTAATTATGATATAGCTTTTCCGATACTTCAAAAATACGGAATGAAAGCGGTTATTTTTGCAGTGGGAAGTTCTGTCGGAAAAGATACTTATAAGGATACGGGCATCGTTATAAAACCGCATTTCACCTATGAGCAGGCAAAGGAAATGATGGATTCCAGCGTGATTTCAGTGCAGACGCATACATATGATATGCATCAGGCTCAGGATTACGAGGATGATGAAGCTCGAACAGGAGCGATTATGCTGACGGGAGAAAGCGAGCAGGAATTTATGGCGGCTATGGAAAGGGATCTTACGCAGGCGATGAACGAGATGCAGTCTGAAACCGGCTACGAGATAACGGCTTTGGCGTATCCAAACGGCGAGTATTCAGATTTGAGTCAGCATGTGTGCAGGAGTATGGGAATAAAAGCTACATTTACCATCGAACCCCGCACGAATGTGCTTATAAAAGGACTGCCCCAGTGCCTTTTCGGCATGGGCAGATATAATGTAGACGATATTACGGGTAAAGAGCTTATAGCGATGATCGGATAATAGTAAAATTAATTACTTTACTAATACCTTTGAAAATTTTCTGTTTATTAAATTCGTATGAACCAATATAGGAGATAAATAGAAATATGTTGTATTATACTGAAGTTGGCATCAGTTATTTTGAAATCCCAAATGAAATTTCACTATGTATTTATATATCCGGTTGTCAAAATAATTGCGGGGGATGTCATTATCCAGAACTTCAGCAGCTAAGTTATGGGGATGTTTTATCAGAAAATTATATAAATATTATTGATTTACATGAAAAATATATAACATGCGTATGTTTTATGGGTGAAGGACAAAATAGACATATAGAACGAGAAGAACTGATATTTTATTCATCGTATGCTCATATTAAAGGATTGAAAACTTGTTTATATTCCGGCAGAGAAACTGTAATTAAAAAATGGATGGAAGCATTTGACTATATTAAAATAGGAAGCTATAAAAATCAACTGGGCTCTTTAAATAATCCGTTAACCAACCAACGTATGTATAAAAAATGTGGTCAATTATATATTGATATTACGAAAGAGTTTTGGAGTTAATCGACTTTGATAATATTTTTTATTTTAATGATAAAATATGTTGATAAGATAAACATATTTAATTATAAGTCGTTAATGTAAAAATAAATTGACTTTGCTTTAAAAGTAGCATATAATATTTTTGTTTGCATTACAGCAAATGTTAGGCTGGGCTGCCGGCCGGGACGAAAAGTTATTTTCAGTGCTGAAACCGATTCCTGCCGGAATCTGAGTAGGCGCCGAAACCGGGTCAGAATTTTATGGCTGAAATAATATGCGGCGGAAATTGAAGTCGTGTTCGATTGCGTACAAGCAATCCAAAACTATAAATTTCGCTTGCAGGCAGTCAAATATAAACAGAAATTTGCAGTCATATATTTCTGAACAGAGTAGGCACAGGAGGTTTATATTAATGAAATCCTACATCGCAAAGCCTCAGGAAGTAGAAAGAAAATGGTACGTAGTAGACGCAGAAGGCAAGACTCTCGGTCGTCTTGCATCTGAAGTAGCATCCATTTTAAGGGGCAAAAAGAAGCCGATCTATACTCCGCACGTTGACACAGGCGATTACGTTATCGTTATCAATGCAGAGAAGATAGAAGTTACAGGCAAAAAGAGAAAAGAAAAAATTTATAAAAGACATACAGGTTATCCGGGCGGTCTTCGTGAGATAACTTTTGAAAAGTTACAGGCTAAAAAGCCGGAAGAAATCATCAGACATGCTGTAAAGGGAATGATGCCTAAGGGCACTCTCGGAAGACAGATGTACAAGAAGTTAAAGGTATATGCAGGTCCTGAGCATAATCATGCCGCTCAGAAGCCGGAAGTATGGAACTTTTAACAGAAGGGAGGAAATCGAATAATGGCTAAATTACAATATATCGGAACAGGCAGAAGAAAATCGGCTGTTGCCAGAGTGAGATTAATCCCTGGTACAGGTAAGATTACAGTAAACAAAAAGGATCTTGACGATTATTTCCCAATGGAAATCCTCAAGAACGAAGTTAAACGTCCGTTCACTATTTCAGGCAACGAAGGTAAGTTTGACGTTATCGCCCTCGTAAACGGCGGCGGTACGACAGGTCAGGCAGGCGCTCTCAGACACGGAATTTCAAGAGCTCTCTGCAATGCAGATCCCGAAAACAGACCTGCGCTTAAAGCTGCAGGCTTCCTTACAAGAGATCCGAGAATGAAGGAAAGAAAGAAGTACGGCTTAAAGAAAGCAAGAAGAGCAAGCCAGTTCTCAAAGAGATAATTTTTGGAATTTGCTTGATAATCATATCAAAAATTATTATGCTTTTAAGAGATGTTTTTCTGAAAAGAGAGGCATCTCTTTTATTATACAAAATTATGCATTTATGGAAAATTAACCGACGGATTTTTTATATGGCGGCGTTGATTAAGATTTTTTAATTTTAGTGTAATATAATCTTAACACAGGTTTAAACATCAGGTAATTATTGAATGATATAATTAAACGACATACTATTGAGAAAATTGCGATAAGGAAGCGTTTGGGAGCTTGAGGATCGTGTTTTGAGAGTTTTTTTACCGGACGCAAGAACATCGTGCAGATATGACCGCGCGAAAGGTTTAAGGGTGGATTTATGAAAAAGAATCTTTTACGGAGAATTTCGTTATCAATAAGCGCAGTTATGATAGTATCATTACTGCCTTTATCTGCTTTTGCTGCTGGGGGCGGCTACGAATATGTGATCTCCATGGAGCATGGGCAGATAATTCAATACGAAGATGCAGACAGATTTGTAGTTAAGGATAACGACAAGACGGCTTTGTATGATTATTCGGGAAATAGATTATCAGCTTCATATGATAATATAAATTATGTAAAAGAAGAAAAATGCTGGTTTGCTTCTAATGAGGGCAGCGGTAAGGATTTTGAGCAGGTAACGCTGGATAACGACGGCAAAGTAATGGGCAGCGGCAGCAAAGGTTTTGTTGTTACAGGCGACAGGTTTGTTGCACATAAAGGCGGCGGCGTGATCGTGCTGCTTGATATTCCTCATGGGCAGGCTTCCGAATGGTGGAAAACGTATACCGGAGATGCACATGTATATGATTACAGCGGAAATCTTTTGGGATCGTTTTCTTATCCCGATCATAAAAATGTAAATGAAGCGAACAGCAGTTACGATCTGGTTTTTAGCGACGGATTGTTTTCGTTTCGAGCGCCTGACGGGCTTTGCGGAGCTATTAATACTGCAGGTAAAGAAGTAATTGAGCCGAAGTTCAACGAGTTAGGGGGCTTTAGTAATGGCAGAGCTATAGCCGCCAAAGACGGAAAATATGGAGTTATAGATAATACAGGAAAAGTTATCGTTGATTTTGAGTATGATGAGATAACAATGTGGGGTTCAACTAAGAGCGATAAGACAATTTGTATTATAGAAAAAAACGGAAAATGGGGAATTATGGATCAGGATTTTAATGTAACTGCCGAACCTGAGTTCTCTGAGTTTGACGTATACAGCGCCTTTCCGGACGATGGGCTGATCAAAGTATGGAAGCCGGCAGACGGTAATTACATATACGGTATGATTTTTACAGATGGAAAAATGCTTTTAGATTGCAAATACTATGCATTGGGAGATCCTGCGGAAGGTATGATCCCGGCAGCGGAAGACTATCAGCAGTGGGGTTATTTTGATAAATCCGGCAGGCAGATAACAGATTTTATTTATGAAGAAGTAGCGCCGTTTTCCGAAGGAATGGCGTTTGTGATGGGCGAGAAGTCAGGTTTTATAGATAAAGCCGGAAATATGGCTATTAATATAGATACGTCTGATTTGGGTATATTTAATGTATCTACTGTGCGTTTTTCCGAAGGGCTTGCGCCTTTGTCGGATATGTCGGGAAATTCCAGATATATAGATAAGACAGGTAAAACGGTTATAGCCGCTAAAAACGGCGAGGGCTGGGTAGGTTTGAGCCAGTTCCATGACGGGCTTGCTGTGGTATCTTCTTCCAGTACACGTTATCAGGGTAAGACTGGCGTTATAAGATATACGAATGATGATTGGTCAAATCAGCCGGAGGTTTCAGGTAATTTTCCATCAGACTGGGCTAAAGATGAGGTAAACGCGGCGATAGCCGCAGGGATAGTGCCGGTAGAGCTTCAAAAGAATTACAGTTCGCCTATATCCCGCGAGGATTTCTGCAGACTGACTTTTGAAATGCTTAAAAAGAAAGGTATTAATCTTGAAGCGCCGGACAGTGAAACCCCAAATCCGTTTACAGATACTAACAGCAATTATGTTTATACTTTAAACAAGCTCGGTATAATCGACGGCAAGGGGAACGGTATATTTGCGCCGAACGCGTCTATAACCAGGCAGGAAGCCGCTAAGATACTCGTTAATACAGCCAATATTTTAGGCATTGAAAGGATACAGATGTATACTGAATTTGCCGATAAAAATGAAGCGGGAAGCTGGGCGCTGACGTTTATATCCGACGCTTATAATATAGGCGTTATGCAGGGTGTAGGAAACGGTAATTTCAGCCCGCTGGGCAATTATACTGCAGAGCAGTCTATTATTACATTGCTGAGGCTTTATAATAATGCGGGAAGCGGGCAGATCACTGCTCAGGAGCTTTGCGGTCTGCCTCTTGCAGATGCAGGTGAAAATTAGTTTTCATTAATATTAATAAAATATGTAAATAAAATCAACATATAAAGTCATATTATTGCGCTAAAAAACAAGCGAAAATACAGTTTTCATGTTAAAATAAGATACTCCCATTTCCGAAAGGGACGGGAGTTTTAATATGGGCAGTAAGAAGGAGATAACAATGGATAAAAACATTCCTTATAAAATTTATCTTGAAGAACATGAAATGCCGGACAAGTGGTATAATGTGCGCGCCGATATGAAGAAAAAACCGGCACCGATTTTAAATCCGGAAACGCTGAAGCCGGTCACTCGGGAGGAATTGTCCGCAATTTTCTGCAGCGAGCTTGCAAGGCAGGAATTGGACGATACTACTCAATATTTCGATATTCCGGAGGAGATCAGGAATTTTTACCGCATGTACCGCCCGTCCCCGCTGGTACGGGCATATTGCCTGGAGGAAAAGCTGCAGACTCCGGCGCATATCTATTATAAATTTGAAGGAAATAATACGTCGGGCAGCCACAAACTGAATTCTGCTATCGCTCAGGCTTATTATGCAAAACAGCAGGGTTTAAAAGGCGTTACTACGGAAACGGGAGCAGGTCAGTGGGGCACGGCTCTTTCTATGGCGTGTTCGTATTTTGAACTTGATTGTCAGGTGTATATGGTAAAATGTTCATATGAACAGAAGCCTTTCCGACGCGAGGTTATGCGGACTTACGGAGCGCAGGTTACGCCGTCGCCGTCGATGCTTACAAATGTAGGCAGGCAGATAAACGCTGAATTTCCGGGAACTACGGGAAGTCTCGGCTGTGCGATTTCGGAAGCGGTAGAAGCTGCCGTAAGCCAGGATTCCTATCGTTATGTGCTTGGTTCAGTGCTTTCTCAGGTGCTGCTGCACCAGTCGATTATAGGATTAGAAACAAAAACAGCTTTAGATAAGTATGGAATAAAAGCAGACATGATAATAGGCTGTGCAGGGGGCGGCTCAAATCTCGGAGGTCTTATATCTCCGTTTGCCGGCGAAATGCTGAGAGGAGAGGCGGATTATAAGATCATAGCTGTGGAACCCGCTTCCTGTCCGAGCCTTACGAGAGGCGTTTATGCTTATGATTTCTGCGATACCGGAAAAGTCTGCCCGCTTACAAAGATGTATACTTTGGGCAGCGGATTTATGCCGTCGGCAAACCATGCCGGAGGTCTGCGATATCACGGCATGAGTTCTGTAGTTTCCGAGCTTTATGATCAGGGCATTATGGAAGCGAGAAGCGTAGAACAGACTTCTGTATTTGAAGCTGCGCAGACGTTTGCAAAGGTGGAAGGAATCCTTCCTGCGCCGGAAAGCAGTCACGCTATCAAAGTAGCGATAGACGAGGCGATGAAGTGTAAAGAAACTGGGGAAACAAAAAATATTGTGTTTGGCTTAACGGGTACAGGATATTTTGATATGGTTGCTTATCAGAAATTTAACGACGGAGAAATGAGCGATTATGTGCCTACCGACGAGGAACTTGCTGTTGCCATAAACCAGCTTCCTAAGATTGATCTGTAAAATTCAGATTTATACTTAAAGAGTGTTTATATTAATATGGAAAGCGCAAAGTTGCGATTTTTTAACGAAAACAGAGTCAAAGTTAATATTGTTTAAGCAACTGCAAAGGCTGAATTCTTTTCATGGGATTCGGTCTTTTTTTGAGTAAAGCCGGCTTAATTCGGCAATATAAGCAGTGTTGATTTGCATAAAAAAATGGATACAGGCTATTATAGAAATATTATTAAGTTATATTTTTATAGCATAATATGGCGGAGGAAAACTATGGACAGCAGCATTATAGAATCATGGCAGGCGGGCAAGTGTGAAGCTGCGCTTTATGAGGACGGCGTTATGGTAATATCGGGAGATGGAGATTTGAAAAGGTTCAAGGATTTTAAGGAAACGCCGTGGAGCGGACGAGCGGGAGAAATTAAAAAACTTATAATTGAACCTAAAGTTACGGAAATATATAAAACTGCGTTTGACGGTTGTATGAATTTGGCATCTGTTGAACTTCCGGTCGCTATGAATAAAATAAGCGACTTTCTTTTTGCAAATTGTACTTCTCTTAAAGAAGTGATAATACCGGAGGGCGTTACGGAAATTGGTTCCGGCGCATTTTCTAACTGTATTAATTTAGAAAGAATTGATATACCGTCAACTGTAACGGTTATAGGAGAAAGCGTTTTTAATAAATGCATAAGTCTAAAAAACGTTAACTTGCCTGAAAATTTGAAATCAATAGGACATTTTGCCTTTGCGTTCTGCAGTTCAATCGAAAAAATTATTGTACCGCAGAATACTAAATATTTTGGAGAGTGGTGCTTTGCTAATTGCGAAAAGTTAGGCGCTGCAGAAATAAAGGGAGGTATATCGGTTATAAGCGTAAGCGCATTTCGAGGATGCGTTTCTCTTAAAAAAGCGGTGTTAGCTCAGGGCATAAAGGAAATCGGCGAATATGCGTTTTCCGGCTGCGGGAATTTAGAGGAAATTAATATTCCGGACAGCGTGAAAAAAATAGGCAGGAGCGTATTTAACGGATGCGTAAAATTGAAACAGGTAAGCATACCTTTTGGCGTAGAAACGCTTGATATCGGACTTTTTCGCGGCAATGAAGCGCTTAATAATATTTATATTCCTATATCTGTAACGGAAATCCGAAAGGATTGTTTTCTTGGCTGCGTCGGTATGAGGGAGATAGATATCGCCGGGCGGCTGAAGACGGTAGGGGAAAATGCTTTTTACGGGCTGTCTTCCGGCTCTGTTATTAAAGTTCATGATGAAAATACGCTGAAGCTGCTAAAAGATAAAGCGATAGAAGTTCAAAAAACGCAGGCAGTAATTGCTGGGCAGCAGTAAAGCGGAAAAATTGTAAGAAGTCTGCTGAATAACTAAAACATTAGATTTGTTTTAGTTATTCAGGCTGCCAGTTTTTGCATACGTCTACCCAATCTTTCATGTGGGAATGTTTTTCCAGTTCGTCTAATGTGAGGTGTATGGTTGCCTGAAGGCTGCCGGCAGCGGCATGGACATCTGTGAATCGTTTTAGAGAAATATCAAGATAAATGTTTACGTTATCCTTAACGGCAAAAGGACAGACTCCGCCGGGAGCATGTCCGATTGCTTCTTCCACTTCATCGCCGGGAATCATGACAGGTTTTTGATGAAACATAGTTTTAAACTTTGAACTGTTTACCCGCGCGTCGCCTGCCGTAACAATCAAAATCGGCGAGTCTTTGAGTTTAAAGGACAGGGTTTTTGCTATTCTCTCAGGCTCGCAGCCGATAGCTTCCGCTGCATGCTGCACGGTGTCGGATATTTGATCCTGAACTGTAAGTCGGTCGCCGAGTCCGTGCTGATCGAAATATTCTTTTACTTTTTCGTAGGACATATAAAGCTCCTTGTATAATGCATTCAAGTTGTTTAAGAGATACCTATAAACCCTTAGAACTACTTTTGTTTAAATATAATTTAATACGTTATAGTATATACGGGATTTTGATATAAGTAAACGGAAATGTCTATACAGCCTTTCATACTTTGGAATGATTACGCGAATTATTATTAGCGCTATAATTATATTAAACTTGCCGGAGCAGAGGGCGTAAAATCGCCGGAAATATACATAGCTTTTATTGTTAAAATCTTACGCGGATTCAGTCGATAAATGTATATAATATCTGATCATAAAAATTTATTTTAAAAGCATGACTTCATATTGCGTGCTGCAGTTTTAAGATATGTATGAGAGTAAATGATTTTATGTTTACTGAGGGAAAATGTTGCGACGGATTATTATGGCGTAAATTGCATTTAAAGTTTTATTTGCGGGTTTATAGATTTTTATGTAAGCAGACGGATGGGAGGCGTATTATAAGCATTTCATTTTTCTCAGCAGAGGGCAGGCTGCTTACGTTTAAGTTTACGGCAGAATGACTGTATTTGAAGCTAAAGATTTGATCGTAAGTAAACAGAGAAAATGCTTGTTTTGAACGGCATAACGCCGCAGCCAATAGATCTTGCAGAGATACACAATAAAAGCAAAGGATATCCGCTGCCTCCCAATATTTTGTTCAGGCTTATGGGACGTATGCGAAATATACGAAGAAATTAAACAGCACGGTAAGGTGCGAACTGTTTTTCTATTATCATGAATCTGTTTATAACGTCTTTGAGATACCGATTTGATGTTTGCTTTTGATTATTTTGATTCCGATTTTGCTAAAATGGTAATCGGAAACAGTCAGGAGAAAAAACTTGCGGGAAATTGCTGAGAGAAACCATGATGCTTTTGCGGCGATATCGATTCGGCAGAAGATCAGACAAAAATATAAAACAGTGCGTTATAATACAACTCATATAAAATGTTAATCGCAAATATACAATATAAAGATAATGGATATTTTATACTGTCGAAGTAAAGTTTGCAGCATCAATATTTATGTTAATCGCCGATATACGATATATTTATACGAATACTTTGCAGTATTCAGCAGAACATTGCAATCGTTTGTTTTAATATCGTTAATATACGATGCATAATTTTACGATCAGAGCGGATAAGTTTAAACGCTTAAACTTATCCGGTTTGTGTTTTAGTAAATATTTGATCAAAACAGCAGATATGAAATTATGATAAGAGTTGTGTTATGAACAAAATAAAAACATATTGAGCGTTTAAACATTAAAGATAGTAATATACGGGAAGATTTTATATTAAATAAATGCAAAATTTCCGCTGTTAATATAGTTGCAATGTATGTATAATTATGTAGTAAATGTGTTATAGTACAGATCTATCAGGAAGGGAGATTTAATGTTAAAGAAAAAAGCAGCAGGAATTTTAATATTTCTTTTGGCTGCGTTTATGCCGGCAGCATCTTTTGCCGACAGCGAAAGCGCGGTTTATTCTCAGGCTGGCAGCGAGATCGGCGCGGTATCCGTTATGAGCGAGGATTCTGAAAAAACTCAGGAAGCGCATAAGGAAGAACCTGAAGATAAAGACGGCAATAGCGGCAGCAAAGAAGATACTGCAGATGCAGATAAGAATGATAAAGAAGATGCAGACGATAAGTCCCAGGATAGCGACAGCAGCGGCGCTCAGCCGGGAGGCAGCGAAGATGCAAACGGAAACGGTGCGGAGCCCGGCGACGGTAATAATGATAATGAAGAAGATCAAAAAATAGATCCGATCACAGGCTTGCCGATTACAGACGGCGGCGATTCTCAGACCCCGACTGTTCCGACAGTTGCAGCTGCTTTAGATTCGGACAATCATATCGCTTACATGAGCGGCGACAGCAAAAATCTGTTCAGACCTGCAGAAAAGATAACCCGGGCGGAAACTGCTAAGATAATATGGTCGCTTATAAGAAATAAAGATACTCTTGGTTTAAGCGACGCAAACCAGTTTTCAGATGTGCCAGATACGGCATGGTATAAAGAATCAGTAAATAAGTTAGCGGCGCTCGGCGTTTTGAACGGATATGGCGGCAGTTTTAAGCCGGCTAATTCCATATCGAGAGCGGAATTTGTAACTATGCTCGCCCGTTTTTTCCCAAGCCAGTATACGGAGATTTCTTTCAGCGACGTGCCTGCAGATTTCTGGGCGGTGGGTGCTATAAGAACGGCGGCAGCCAATGGTTGGATAAGCGGTTACGAGGACGGTACTTTCAGACCGTCGGAAGGCATGACAAGAACCGAGGCGGCTGTTATCATCAATCGCGCTCTCGGCAGAACCGGCGACGAATCCAAGATTAAAGAATACATATACGACGGTATAAAATTCTTCCCGGATGTGGACAGCAGCTACTGGGGTTATATTAATATAATGGAAGCATGTATGAATCATCAGCACGCCGGAACAGCGGGCAATGAAACGTGGACGTCTTTTGAAAAACAGGGTTCCTCCCTTTCTCCGGGAATGCATCAAATAAACGGCAAGCTGTATTATGTAGATGCGGAAACCGGCGATTTTGTATGCAATAAATCTGTACAGGGACATTATTTTGGTGAAAAACGTTACTATACAACGGGCAACGACGAACTGGACCGCAGATTGTTCGCCGTCACGTCGAGGTACATTAATGATAATATGTCTCAGATTGAACAGCTAAGAGCGTTGTTTAATCACGTTGTAAATGATTATGGTTACAGAGCGGGTTCCAGGCTGAGCGTAGGTCAGACAGGCTGGGAGGAGCAATTTGCGCTGGAAATGCTGAGAAACGGCAAAGGCAACTGTTATCGCTATGCGGCGCTTTATTATTACCTTGCTAAAGAAGTCGGCTGCGAACCGAGAGCTGTTTCCGGTCTTGTAGGAAGAAACATGCGGCCTCACGGCTGGGTAGAAATTACAGATCCGAACGGCACTGTGTATATTTACGATACCGAGCTTACTATGGCAAACCACGTTAATATATTCAGAAAAACTTACGCCGGCGCGCCTTATATTTATACGAAATAGGGTTGATGCGCAGAGGTAACAGCAGAGGAAATTATTAATAATTTGACGCGGAGTATAAAGGTATGATGACAACGATAATAGATTAATATTTCGTTGAAAAATTTGTGTTCATGTTATTATAAATATTAAGAAAGGGATTATCGCTTTTGAAATGGCGGTCAGTCCTGAAAAATTGAAAGACCGCTGCGTCTGATAAAATTCAGACAGGCGGTCATGCTATATTTTACGTAACTTTATAATGACGCAAAGATTGGTTATATTAACTGTTAATATTTCTAATATATAATCATTTAGCATCTTCTTTTTAAGTTAGGGAGTGAATGAACGCTAAAGCCCTAACCCGATTTGCGAAGCAAATCGCTGGTAGGTTTCAACAGAAGAATTGCATTGCGGCTGAAGCCGCGCAATTCAAGTATGTGCTCTGCGCGCCGTATCAAAGATACGGGCAGAGCATCAATGCGAAAATTCCCCTGAAGTCCTATCCCAATTTGTGAAACAAATAAGCAAAGCGAGGTTGGAATTGACCGTTGAAGCGATAATCTTTTACCATGTGAATAACATATTTTCTGCGTTTATTTTGCAGAGAAAATATTATTTGTATGAAACATATATAAACTAAAATCTTATGCTGGTACCCTAAAAGTTAGGCTTTATCTGACTTTTAGGGTACCATATGTTTTTGCAGGCTCTGAGTATTTATAAATTAAGCTATGCGTAGATTTTTAAACGGCGGATACATAGTTATATATTAAATCTTCTTTATATTTCAAGAATGAGCAGGGATATCCTATCGGAAATTTTGTTTAAAAATATGCAAAATATTCATATGAATAAAAATTTTGCTGTCAATTTAGTTGAATTATTGATATAATTTAAAACGAATATATTTTAGATTTATTTTGGAGGTATGATGTTTAGGAAAACAGTGACAGGATTTTTAGCGATTCTTTTAATTGTATTGGCGCCGACTGCATCATTTGCAGATGAAACAGGCGCGGAAAACGGAGCGGATACCGCTGTAAATGTCTGCGCGGACGACCAGTCGGGAAAACCGCTTCTTAATACAGAAGAACATATTGTGTATATGAGCGGCGACAGCAAAGGTTTGTTCAGACCGAAAGATAAAATAACCCGCGCGGAAACGGCGGAGATTATATGGTCTCTTGTAAAGAACAAAGATACTATGTCCTTAAGCGGCATAAATCAATTTTCAGACGTACAGGAAAACGCATGGTACAGAGAAGCTGTAAACAGTCTGGCGGAGCTTGAGATTTTAAACGGTTATTCGGATAAATTCAAGCCCGAAAATACAGTGACAAGAGCAGAATTTATTACTATACTTTCACGTTTTTTTGAAGAAACAGAAGGAACAATAAATTTCAGCGATATTTCGGAGGAACATTGGGCGGCTGGCGCTGTTAAAACAGCGATTGCAAATGACTGGATCAGCGGCTATTCAGACGGAACTTTTAAACCTGCCGCAGGTATGACGAGAACCGAAGCGGCTGTTGTTATAAATAGGGTTCTTGGGCGCAGCGGCGATGAAGCCACAATAAGAGCGTCAGTGAACGACGGCATTAAATTTTTCCCCGATGTAGATTATAATTACTGGGGTTATATAGATATTATAGAGGCTGCTAATAATCATAAGTTTGATGTTGACGAGCAAGGCAGGGAAACTTGGGTTTTATTTACTAAAGAAAAGTCGAATCTTACTCCGGGTATGCATAGGATAAATGGAAAACTTTATTATATAGATGAAAAAACAGGTGATTTTGTATGCAACAGAGAAGTGGAAGGACATTACTTCGGGGAAGATCGTTGTTATACGACAGGCAACAAGGAACTGGATACAAGGCTTGCGGAAATAACATCTGCATATCTTACGGACGGCACGCCGCAGGCGCTGCAGCTTTACAGATTATTTGAACACGTTATAGACAACTATGATTACAGAGCAGGTTCTATAATCGAGCCGGCTCAAACAGGTTGGGAGGAGCAATGCGCGCTGGAAATGCTGAGAAACGGCAAAGGAAACTGTTACCGTTACACCGCGCTTTATTATTATCTGGCAAAAGAAGCCGGATATGAACCTGAGGCGATATCAGGTTTTGTAGATCGCAGTATGCGTCCGCACAGCTGGGTAGAGATAACAGGAAGCGACGGAGAAATACGTATATATGATACGGTATTCTCCAGATCAAGGCGGGCGATAATTTTCGGAAGGACATACACAGAAGCTCCATATATTTACACTAAGGCAACAAATTAAGCTAAAATAAATATGAAGCGGATTTAATTTTTATAAAATTTCCACAGGAGAAAGTAATGGTTTTCAGCTCAGCAATATTTCTATTCGTGTTTTTGCCGCTGACATTTCTGATTTACAGAGCGGCGCCGGGAATTAAAATAAAAAATCTTATATTAACGATAGCGAGTCTAATATTTTACAGCTTCGGGCAGCCGATTTATATAATTCTGCTGCTGATTTCCGTTACCTGCAATTATATTGCGGGAGCGGTGCTTTCCGAAGCAGAAAAGCACAGAAAGTTAGTTATTGGCGCTGCGGTAGCGGCGAACGTTTTGCTGCTCGGTGTGTTTAAGTACGCTGATTTTGCTATTAATAACGTAAACGGTATTTTCGGGACGGGAATTACGCCTACGGGAATTACGCTGCCGATAGGCATATCGTTTTATACGTTTCAGGGTATGTCATATATAATAGACGTATATCGTGATAAAACGATGGGAACGAAAAATTATCTTAAACTTCTTTTATATATTTCGCTGTTCCCGCAGCTTATCGCGGGGCCAATAGTAAAATATCATGATGTAGCAAGTCAGATAGACAATCGCAAATGTACGATGCAAATGACGGCGGAAGGAATACGGCGTTTTATTATAGGACTTTCAAAAAAGCTTCTTTTATCTAATACCATGGGTGAGATCGCCGATACGGTTTACGCGCTGGACGGTTCTCAGCTCGATATAAGAATCGCCTGGATCGGAGCAATTTGCTACACGCTGCAGATTTATTTTGATTTCAGCGGTTACAGCGATATGGCTATCGGGCTGGGCAGGATGTTCGGTTTCAGATTCCTTGAGAACTTTAATTATCCGTATAAGTCGACGACTATAAAGGAATTTTGGAGACGATGGCATATTTCCCTTTCTTCATGGTTCAGGGATTATCTGTATATCCCGCTGGGCGGAAGCTACTGCAGCAAGGCAAAGACCATGAGAAATAAGTTAATCGTATTTTTCACGACAGGTCTCTGGCACGGGGCGAACTGGACATTTATACTCTGGGGCATGTGGCATGGATTATTTTCCGTCGCGGAGGAAAGCAGGCATTTTCCGGTTAAGAAGCTGGAAAACAGATTTGCCGGACATGTGTATACGATGTTGGTGGTAATACTCGGATTCGTGCTTTTCAGAGCGGCGACGCTGTCCCAGGCGGGCGGTATGTTTGTCCAGATGTTTGCAGGTTTTAATTTCACACCGGAAAAAGATCTGATACTGAGCGGTATATTAACGAAAACAAACATAGCAGTGTTCATTTTTGCTGTGGTGTTATCAGTGGATCTGCTGCCGAGGATTAAGCGGCGTATAGGTTATGCTGATACGGAAGAACAGGAAACGGATTTGGATAGTCGGAGCGCGCTGCAGGAAATGCAGGCGGCAGGAGAGCCGGGCGCGCATGGCAGGCGCATTACAGCTTTCGAATATGTATCCTATGCCGCAGCGCTTCTTCTGCTGATAATCGACATAATGAACCTTACGTCGACAACGTTTAATCCGTTTATTTATTTTCAGTTTTAGTGAGGGGATATGATGAAAAAAATATTTTATGGAATTTTCATAGCGGTATTTTTTATAATATGCGCGGTTCCCTCGGCAGGTATGCTGATACTGGGCGAATCGCAGGCTGCAGCTAACGAGATTCTGGCGTCAAAACCTGAAATTATGCGCGAGGACGGAACGTTTAATACATCGCTTAACGACGATATAACGGATTATATATCGGACAGAATGGCTTTCAGGCAGGAAATTATAACGGCTTACGCCGCAGTAAAAGCTGCCGTAAGCGGTGAGTCGGCTGCTGATGATGTGGTGATCGGAAAAGGCGGCTGGCTGTTTTACAGCAAGACGCTGGACGATTATCTGCATGACAATACGCTGAGCAGGCGCAGTATTAATGGGATCGCCAGAACTGTAAAAATGATGCAGGACTACGCGCAGTCCCAGGGCGCGGATTTTATATTTACGATAGCTCCGAATAAAAATTCTCTGTATAGTCAGTATATGGCTAATATAGGCAAACCTCTCGGTAATGATAAAAACGCGGATATGTTAAAAAAAGCCCTTGCGGCTCAGGACGCGGATTATGCAGATCTGTTTTCCGTCTTTGCAGCTCAGGATGAAGTGTTATATCACAGCCGGGATTCTCATTGGAATAACAGGGGCGCTGCGCTTGCCCGAGATGCTCTTATGGATTTTTATAAAAATAGCGTGAAAGAAAACATTTCCGAAAACTCTGCCGAAGAAAATTTCTTTACCGGTAATTTTAATAAAGTAAATAATCATAAAGGCGATCTTTATGAAATGCTGTATCCGGCAGGAAAGGCTCTCGACGAGAATTTTGAGCCTGAGCGAAAATTTACATTCAGATATGCGAACGGCGCAGATTCGTATTATTCGGATGATAAACCGCCTTACGACAGCATAAGACTGGAAACTGTATGCGAAAATGCAGAGGGGAATCTGCTTATGTTCAGGGATTCTTTCGGAAATTCTTTGTATCCGTTCATGGCTGAATCTTTCGGGCACGCTGTATTTTCACGTCAGATTCCGTACAGGCTCGACTGGCTGGCTTCCGGACGGCAGGCGGACCAGGATTCTGACAATCCGGATTACGGTCCGGTTACTTTGCTGTTGATAGAAATAGTCGAGAGGAATATCCCGAATTTGGCGGCAAATGCGCCTGTAATGCCTGCGCCGGCGGTAGAACTGCAGGAAATCCTGAAAGATCCGAATCCGGAAAATCCAGATAAAACGAGCTTTACAGATGCAGATATAGATATGCTTTGTATGGCTCAGCCCGCGGATAATATGCAGGGCTATACGCTGATAAAAGGCGTCTATGAAGGCAGCGAGTTAAGCAACGATACGCGCATTTATATTAATATGACAGATGGATTTTTTGAAGCGTGTCCTGTTGGAAATATCGACTGGACAAAAGACGAGTCTGATGAATGGAGCAAAGATTGCAGTTTTTCGGCATATATTTCTGGTGAAATTACGGTTGACGAAATAATATCTGTTGTTTTAAAATCAAATACAGAATGTTTTGAAGTAAAAAGTATAGATAAATTGAATTAATGAATACGATTAGCTTGTGCTTAATGTTAAAATAAAACAGATAAATATAACAAAGTCGGCTTCGCCGATTTTCTTTTGAAAGTTGGCTTTGTTGTTATTTCGTCAATATCGTGAGATATTCCTACATAAATAACAAATTTTGGAGGTAACAAAATGAACAAAAAAAAGTTTATGGCATTGTTTTTAACGGTTGTCTGCGCTTTTTCCATGACAGCGTGCGGCGACAGCGGCAAACAGTCTGAATCATCCGTTAATAACGATCTGAGCGTAGAGTCGGAACAGAAAACTCCTGAGGACGAAAACGGAGAGATTGATATTAATTCTCCGGGAGATGGCAAAGAAACCAACACTGATCAGAACGTTCAGACGCCTGATGCTCAGACTTCGGAGCAGACGAAGCAGCCTGAAGAAAAGAAACCTGAACCGGAAAAGAAACCGGAGCAGAAGCCTGCCGAAACACAAAAGCCGGCGGAGCAGCAGAAGCCTGCTGAAACGCAAAAGCCGGCAGAGCAGAAACCTGCGGCTACCAAATCAGCGGCTCAGGGATTTGTGGGAAAGAGCGTTTCCAGCATGAAAGCAGCCATCGGAAATCCTAATTCGTCTTCCTATTCGCCGAGCTGTATGGGTGAAGGCGAAGACGGAGAACTGTCTTACAATGGCTTTACCGTATATACATACAGAGAAAACGGCAGCGAAAAGGTTGTGGAAGTAGTTTAAATACAGCAGTTTTAAGCTGTTTAGCGCCTATCCTCTTAATGATAGGATAGGCTTTTTTTCAGCTTTATGACTTTATTACATAACAGCGTAAAAGGCGGCGCGATCTTAAATTTGATAAATATGGAGGGAAAAATGAAAAAGTACAGCAAATTAGCATCGATTATAATGGTGCTGTCATTAGTTATAATGACTATGGCAGGCTGTGGTAATAACCAGGCAGCAGGATCAGCTTCAGGCGGCGGAAAAGCAGCTTATACGATCGGGATATGCCAGCAGCTTGAGCATCCGGCATTAGATGAAGCGACGAAAGGCTTTCAGGCGGCTGTTGAAGAAAAGCTCGGCAAAGATAATGTAAAGTTTGATCTTCAGAATGCTCAGGGCGAGGCTGCAAATTGTTCAACTATTGCGGCGGGTTTTGTTGCGTCAAAGGTAGATCTTATAATGGCTAATGCGACAGCTTCTCTGCAGGCATGTTCTTCAGCCACTGCGGATATCCCTATTGTAGCGACTTCTGTTACAGATTACGCTACTGCGCTGGATATAAGCGACTGGACAGGCTCCACAGGTAAAAATGTTACAGGTACTTCGGATCTGGCTCCCCTCGAACAACAGGCGGCTATGATTAAGGAGCTTGTGCCTGATGTTAAGAAAGTTGGTATATTATATTGCTCTAACGAGCCTAATTCTATATATCAGGTTAATAAAGTAAAAGAAGAACTTGGAAAGATGAGCGTAGAATGCGAGGGATATTCCGCAGCTGATTCAAACGAAATTCAGGCTGTCGTATCAAATGCAGTTAAGAAATGCGACGTTCTCTATGTTCCTACTGACAACACAATGGCAAATAACACTGAGATAATAAATAATGTTGCAGGCCCTGCTAAAGTTCCTGTTTTCACGGGAGAAGAAGGCCCTTGCAGAAGCTGCGGTATAGCGACGTTATCCATAAGCTACTATGATATCGGTTACAGAGCGGGCGAAATGGCTGCCGAAATCTTAAAAGATGGTAAAGAGCCTAAAGACATGCCGATAGAAACAGCAAAGGAATTCAGGAAACTTTACAACCCGACTATCGCTCAGGCTCTTAAGATCACAATTCCTGAAGACTATACTGCTCTCGAAGAATAAGCGCGAATTACAGATTTACTGATAAATTAAAAATTGATTTGATTATATATGTATTTAGTGATTGACTTGCAAAAGCGAAATAATTATAATTATATTATTAAGTGCAGCGCCGTAAGTTGTCTAAAGCCTATCCTCACGATAGGATAGGCTTTTTTTTAGCTTTATGACTTTATTACATAACCGTGAAAAAGGCGGCGGCACAATTAAAAAATAATTCACACGGAGGGAAAAATGAAAAAGTATAACAAATCAGCATCGCTCATAATGGTGTTAGCGTTGGTTATAGCAACTATGGCAGGCTGCGGCGATGATAACAAGCCGGCAGGATCAGCTTCAGGCGGCGGAGATAATGCGTCTTATACAATCGGTATATGCCAGCAGCTTGAGCATCCGGCGTTAGATGAAGCAACAAAAGGCTTTCAGGCGGCTGTTGAAGAAAAGCTCGGCAAAGATAATGTAAAGTTTGATCTTCAGAACGCTCAGGGCGAGGCTGCAAACTGTTCAACTATTGCGGCGGGCTTTGTAGCATCAGATGTAGATTTAATAATGGCTAATGCAACGGGTTCTCTGCAGGCGTCTGCTGCGGCTACCGCAGATATTCCTATCGTAGCGACTTCTGTTACAGATTACGCTACTGCGCTGGATATAAGCGACTGGACAGGCTCCACAGGTAAAAATATCACAGGTACTTCAGATCTGGCGCCTCTCGAACAACAGGCGGCTATGATCAAGGAGATCGTTCCCGATGCTAAGATGGTAGGCTTATTATATTGTTCCAACGAACCTAATTCAATATATCAGATCAATAAAGTAAAAGAAGAACTTGCAAATATGAGCATCGAGTGCAAGGAATATTCAGCGGCGGATTCAAACGAAATTCAGGCTGTAGTATCGAATGCTGTTAAAGAATGCGACGTTCTCTACATTCCTACAGACAATACAATGGCAAACAATACAGAGATCGTAAATAATATCGCGACTCCTGCCAAGATTCCTGTTATCGCAGGCGAAGAAGGCATCTGTAAGGGCTGCGGCGTAGCAACATTATCAATAAGTTATTATGATATCGGTTACAGAGCAGGCGAAATGGCTGCCGAAATCTTAAAGGATGGTAAAGATCCTAAGGATATGCCTATAGAAACAGCAAAGGAATTTAAGAAACTTTACAATCCGACTATCGCTCAGGCTTTGAGTATCACTATCCCTGAAGGCTACGATGCGATCAAAACAGACGAGGCAGAATAGTATAATATACTAATTAAGCAAAACTGTAAATACGCAAAATGCGGTAGTATTACTACCGCTATTTTGCAATTTATACTAATTATTCATAAACGGATTAAATCGTTTTATGAAGCTGCAGAATGCGGTCTGGCGGCAAAGCCGCCGAGAATGTTGTCAATACTTTTTTTGGCGCGCACAGGCGCGGCGGCGTAGTATATCGCATAAAAAGTTTTTTATCAAGAAATAGTATTATAAAACAATAAATTTACTAAAGATCCTATAGTCGCTGCACTTGAGAATCGTTAAAAAGGAAGCAGAGAAAATGCGATGTGACAAAATCGTTCTTATCAAACTTACTGCACTTCTTCGCAGAGCTTTTAATTCATATATTGCTCTGCTATGCTGTCCCATTTTGTACGTTTGTTTCTTTACATAACTAAAAACATAGTTTGTATTATTCTTTTTACTGTGTTTTAACAAAATGGGCGAGGAGAACGCAGACGGGCTTATTACCCGTCAAGGACGATAACGCATTCCATTACATTTTATCCGCTGAATTTTACCGATTTTTGAGTGTGTTGATTATATTAATGGAGGAAGAAAATATGTTAGATTCCAGCATTACGGCTTTGGTCGGAAATCTGCCTCCTGCCGTGGCGCAGGGCATGCTGTGGGGCATAATGGCCATAGGTGTTTATATAACATTCAAAATTCTTGATTTTGCCGATCTTACCGTAGACGGTTCCCTTGCGTTCGGGGGCGCAGTAGCGGTAATGTGTATTATTAACGGCTATTCTCCGGGTGTGGCGCTCATTTTTGCTTGTCTTGCAGGCGTGGCGGCAGGCTTTGTTACGGGAATACTTCATACAGTTTTGGGAATACCGGATATCCTGGCGGGCATCCTGAGCCAGATAGCTCTGTATTCCATTAATATGAACGTTATGGATAAATCAAACGTAGCGGTCAGCGTAGACAAATATAATCTTGTAGTTTCCCTTCGTCATATATCGCATACAATGGTGGTATCCCTGATTTTTCTTGCTATCATTACTATTATTTTATATTGGTATTTCGGGACGGAACAGGGTTTTACCATCAGGTCTACGGGCTGCAACGAGAATATGTCCAGGGCGCAGGGAATTAATACTAATACCGCGAAAGTCATAGGTCTTTCGATATCAAACGGGCTTGTGGGATTATCCGGCGGGCTTATCGCTCAGTATCAGGGCAACGCAGATGTAAATATGGGCAGAGGCGCTATCGTAATAGGTCTTGCAGCTGTAATAATAGGACAGGTTTTGGGCGAAGCGCTGCTCGGAAAATATCTGAATTTTATAGGTAAATTGGTATTTTCGGTTATCGGGGCAATCGTTTATTATTTTGTAATAACGTTCGCTTTATGGCTTGGTTTTCCGTCGTGGAACACAAAGCTGATATCTGCTGTCGTAGTAGCGATATTCCTCGCGGTTCCTTATCTCAAAGGAAAATGGAAAACGTCGTTTTATAAAGCGGCAAGGAGAGGAGCTGGAGAGTAATGCTTGAAATTAGGAATATATATAAAACTTTTAATAAAGACACTATAAACGAAAGAAAAGCATTAAACGGCGTCAGCCTTAAACTTGAAGACGGGGATTTCGTTACCGTTATCGGAGGAAACGGAGCCGGCAAGTCCACCATGCTGAACGCGGTAGCAGGAGTGTGGCCCGTAGATTCCGGTTCTATATTTATAGACGATATAGATGTAACGGGCATGCCTGAACACAAACGGGCAAAATATCTGGGCAGAGTATTCCAGGATCCTATGACTGGAACGGCGGCTACTATGGAGATCCAGGAAAATCTGGCGCTTGCTATGCGCAGAGGAAAAAGAAGGAGCCTGATGTGGGGCATAACAAAAGCAGAAAAGGAAAGATATAAGGAAATGCTTAGAGAGCTCGATCTGGGACTTGAAGAAAGACTCAGCGCTAAAGTAGGGCTGCTTTCCGGCGGTCAGCGACAGGCTCTTACTCTGCTTATGGCGACGCTTCAGCGTCCTCGGCTGCTGCTTTTAGACGAGCATACGGCGGCTCTCGATCCGAAAACGGCTGCCAAGGTATTAGAAATCTCAGATAAGATAATAGGTGAAGAAAATCTCACCGCTATGATGGTAACCCATAATATGAGGGATGCCATAGTTCACGGCAACAGGCTTATCATGATGAGCGAGGGTAAAATCGTTATAGATATAAAGGGCGAGGAAAAGAAGAAGCTGACGGTAGAGGATCTGCTGCAGAAGTTTGAAGAAGTCAGCGGTGAAGAATTCAGTGACGATAAAGCGCTGCTGTCTTAGAAGACGGCTTTGCTACTTTAAAAGAAAAGAAGAATCCCCGGATTGTACGCTGCTGCGATCCGGGGATTAATTCTTTGTTCATATGGAACGGTCATATCTTTTTGCCTGCTAACATTATAGTATATTCAGGCTTTAATTGCAGGATATATTTATTTTTTACAAAACAAAGATTCACTCTTATTTGATGCGTTTTAATTTATTTAAAATGCATCTGTGCAGTTGCATTAATATTAATATAATAACGATAAAACTTCCCCGTGAGGGGAATATATGGCATAGAATATGCGGAAACAAACGCGGGTTTTGTTTCCGTTTTTTTAGGTTTGAGTGTTGCGATAGATTTATTTTAGAAGTATAATTTCACCGGCATAAAAATTCAGGATATATTAATGAAAAGAGCGGATTTTTATCAATAAATTGTATCTGAAGAAACTTGTATTTTTGAACACGAAAGAACATTTTTTGCTATTCAAACAGTGGATTTATAGCTATACTTTATATACAAGCAATGATTTATTATAAAGCTCAGTAAAATAAGTTTATCGCTTTAGATTTTGCGGTGAAGTTTAGTATATTTGCTTTTGTTTAAGACAGGGCATAAACTCTGAGTATTTATATAACATAAATTGAAATGTAGTATATACAGAAAGGAAGTAAATAAATGGCAATATCAAATGCATATTTAAAGGGAATTTACGAAGATTTAGAAAAACTATATTCATATCAGCCGGAATATCTTCAGGCTGTGTATGAAGTGCTGGAATCTCTTGAACCGCTGGTTGAAAAGAATCCTAAATATCAGGAAAACGCTGTTATCGAGAGGATAGTAGAGCCGGAAAGAATCATAAAGTTCAGAGTGAGCTGGGTTGACGACAACGGTAAGGTACAGGTGAACAGAGGTTACAGAGTTCAGTTTAACTCTGCTATCGGACCTTACAAAGGCGGTCTGCGTTTCCACCCGACTGTAAATGAATCAATTCTTAAATTCCTGGGCTTTGAGCAGATTTTTAAAAATTCTCTTACAGGTCTGCCTATGGGCGGAGGTAAAGGCGGTTCAGATTTTGATCCTAAGGGCAAATCGGACGGCGAAGTTATGCGTTTCTGCCAGGCGTTTATGACGGAGCTTTCTAAGCATATAGGTGCAGATACGGATGTTCCTGCAGGCGATATCGGCGTAGGCGGCCGTGAAATCGGATATATGTTCGGTCAGTATAAGAAGCTGAGAAATGAATTTACAGGCGTGCTTACAGGAAAAGGTCTGACTTTCGGAGGTTCTCTGGCTCGTACGGAAGCTACGGGCTACGGTCTGTGTTATTATGCAGATGAGATGCTGAAAGCTAACGGTAAGTCTTTTGAGGGCAAGAAGGTCGTTATTTCCGGCAGCGGAAACGTAGCGATCTACGCCAATCAGAAAACCACTCAGCTTGGCGGCAAAGTTATCGCTATGAGCGATTCAAACGGTTATATAGTTGACGAAAACGGCATAGATTATAAAGTTATAAAGGAAATTAAAGAAGTAAAGAGAGCAAGACTCAAGACTTATCTCGATTACGTTCCTGCTGCTAAGTATGTTGAAGGAAGCACAGGAATCTGGAACGTTCCTTGCGATATCGCGCTTCCTTGCGCTACTCAGAACGAACTCGACGGAGAAGGCGCTGCCGCTTTAATCAAAAACGGCGTTATCGCGGTAGCGGAAGGAGCTAATATGCCTTGCACACCGGAAGCGGTTGAAGCGTTCCATAAAAACAACATTTTATTTGGTCCTGCAAAAGCTGCAAATGCAGGCGGCGTAGCTACTTCCGGCTTAGAAATGAGCCAGAACAGCATTCGTCTGTCCTGGACATTTGAAGAAACCGACGAAAAGCTGCACGATATCATGAAAAACATCTATAAGAGCTGCGCCGAGGCTGCTAAGGAAGTAGGGCAGGAAGGAAATCTTGTTGTAGGCGCTAATGTTGCAGGTTTCAAGAAAGTTGCGGAAGCAATGATCGCTCAGGGAATTTAAACCGGACGGGAAGTGTGAAATATGGATATATTTATAGATACTGCAAATATAGACGAGATAAAGGAAGCGGCTTCCTGGGGCGTGCTTTCCGGCGTTACTACGAATCCGAGCCTTATAGCTAAGGAAGGCAGGGATTTTAAAACTGTGGTAAAAGAGATCACGGATATCGTTGACGGCTCTATAAGCGCTGAAGTGCTTTCGGACGATGCAGAAGGCATGATAAAAGAAGCCCGCGAGCTAAGCGGCATTCATAAAAACATTACCATTAAAGTTCCTATGACAGAAGAAGGCATTAAAGCTGTAAACGTCCTTTCTAAAGAAGGCATAGCGACAAATGTAACGCTGATATTTTCGGCTAACCAGGCTCTGCTGGCGGCGAAAGCGGGCGCGACTTATGTAAGCCCGTTCGTGGGTCGTGTGGATGATGTCGGCAACGACGGTGTAAAGCTGGTGGAGGAGATTGCCGAGATATTCTCCATCTATATGATAGAAACCCGCATAATCGCGGCGAGCATAAGGACGCCGATGCACGTAATCCAGTGTGCAAAAGCGGGCGCAGATATAGCAACTATTCCTTTCGGAGTACTCAAGAAGATGTTTAATCATCAGCTCACGGATAAAGGCATAGAACAGTTTAAAAAGGACTGGGAAAACGCAGGATTAAAATAAATCAATATTAAAATAAACCGAGCAGGAGTTTTGGAGTTTTTACTTTGAAGCTCCTGTTTTTTATATATTATGATAATCATTAATAATATCTTCGAGAGTTATCTTTTTAAGACTTTCGCTCAGCTCGTCTGAAATTTTTTTATAAGAAACGTCCAGCACGGTATGTATATTTTTACCAATAGGGCAAAGAGGCGATGCCATATTATGGATGCCTATGAGCTTGGAAAGAAAATCGGGATCAATAGCCCTGCATACTCTATACAATGTTATTTCATTAACAGGACATATGATCGCCGCCCCTCCGGTCCCGGATCTTACGGAAATGATATTATCCTTTTTAAGTGCGCTGAGAATGTTTCTGACCGTCACGGGATTGCTCCCCGTGGACAGCGACAGAAGTTCGCTTGTAACTTTGCGGTTTTCCCCGTATTCATAAATAAACAGCAGACAATGGACTGCAACGGAACATTTGGTACTTATGCGCATGGGTTTGTTCCTCCTGATTGTTTAGTTTATCATATGTGAACTGCGCTGTAAATCTTGACATTATACCAGGGAGCGAATATAATTTTTAAAGATGTAGTATTAAAAATTACAGGAGAAATACATATGAAGATAGTACAGATAGTTTTCAGCCCTACCGGCGGGACGCAGAAAGTCGCTGATATAATAACTGCCGAATGGGGGCTGCCTTTGGAAAAAATAGACTTATCGGACAGAAACGAGGAACGTACCGAAGTTATTGAAAATGAGAATACGGCGTTAATAGCCGTGCCTTCATTCGGCGGACGTGTGCCTGAGATTGCGGTCCGGCGGCTTAAAAAGATCAGCGGAAACGGCGCAAAGTGCGTTTTAGTGTGCGTGTACGGAAACCGTGCTTACGAAGATACGCTTATAGAGCTTAAAGACGCCGCAGAAGAATGCGGTTTTAATGTGATCGCTGCTATTGCTGCCGTCGCCGAACACTCTATAATGCATCAATATGCGGCAGGCAGACCCGACGAACAGGATAAAAAAGAGCTTGAGGATTTTGCCCATATAATTTTAGATAAGATTGAAGACAGACAAATCAGCGCGTCTGTAAGCGAGATACCGGGAAATCGCCCGTATAAAAAAGCGGGAAGCTCAGGTCTGGTACCGAAAGCGGATAATAGCTGTGTTTCCTGTGGGCTTTGCGCCCGAAACTGCCCTGTGGGAGCTATAAGCAAAGAAAATTTGAAAACTGCGGACAGCGATAAATGTATTTATTGTATGCGCTGCGCGGCAAAATGCCCTAAAAATGCGAGAAAAGTAAACAGCGCCATGGTAGCGGCAGCGGCGTTGAAAATGAAAAAAGTCTGTTCGGGGAGAAAAGAGAACGAGCTGTTTGTATTAAAATAAAAACAGGCGGAAATATAAAAATATTAATAAAATCCGTTGTGCTAATAAAAATTAGATGCTAAATATCAATATATTGTATCATAAACAAAAATCAATACAGTATACAGAATTAATTTATAATAGTATGATTATCTAATGAGTTATTTTGCAATTTTACTATAAATCACTTTTATTGTTTAGAAGTATATTGCGTTATTGATAACATTAAATATTATTTATTGTTTATAATACTGCTAAAACAAGCCAATTTAATATCACAACGGGTTAATAAATGAAAAAAGCAGGCTTTAACGTCTGCTTTTTGATGTGCGCGGTATAGATAAAATAATTATTAAAAAATCATAAATTTTATGTTTTATAAATCGAATATCCCTCGTAGTAATAGCTAACGTCGATTCCTTTCATATAGATTTTTATATTATAGATATCGCTCGTGAGAGCTTCTTTAAGAAGGATTTTTATTTCTGTATCTTTAACGGGGCTTCTTTCCATTACAAGCATATAATCGTTTTTATCGACCTTGCTCCAATTTATAACCTGGTTAAGTTCCTGTTTTAATATCAGATCCAGCCATATTCTCATGCTCCTGACGTTTCCCTCACGGAAGGGGTGCGCTACGTTCATTTCAACGTATTTTTATATGATTTAATCGTATGTCGATTGCGGTATAGCTTCGATGCTTTCCAGATCGGTATTTAAATATATCACAGGCGCAAATCGAAAATTTCCCTTTGATAAATTCACGGTTCTGATTTTTCCTGCAAAATTGTAGATTTCCGAAAATAAATATTCGTGGATCTTGGCAAGAGCATGAAATGTTCCGGCATCTAACGTATCAAGATAACCGGTTTTAAACATTTCAGCAGCCTTTTTCTTGCTGAGCCGTTCTTCTGTCTGCGCTAATTCTATTGAGTTAGAAATGTGTAATTTATTATATGATGTCATATCAAACCTTTTATCTGTATAAACTTTAAGTTGATTTTTAAAGTAAGCTGTTTTATATCGTTGATTTTTATTTTAACATACGGGGATTTTGATTTCGATAATATTGTTGATCTGATTTATGGATTTATTCTTTAATCTTATTTACATAAAGCGATTAATATTTTTACAAGTTTTGCGCAGCTCCGGGATTCTGCTATTTGCGAAGCTGTATCGTCCTGTTGCGCTGCGTCTATTAAATTTCCGTCTGTTTTTCCGATGTTAATATATATCTGCATCAGCGGCGGGGCTGCCGCGAAGCGGATCAAGATACGGTTAAGGGGAATATCGGATATGATGAGAATAGCTGTTTGCGACGACGATGCGGTTACACGGGCTTATCTGATCGCATTAATAGAAAAACAGAATATAGATTGCGAAATTGCTGAATTTGATTCGGCGCAGGGATATCTTGCCGACGGACGCGGATTTGATATTATATTTTTGGATATAGAAATGTCCGAAGGCAAAGGCACCGGCGTCGAGCTTGCGAGAAAGATACGGGCGAATATGAGAAATCAGCCGATTATCATATTTGTGACTGGATACGATAAATACGTTTACGACGCTTTTGACGTAGAGGCGTTTCAATATCTGCTCAAGCCTGTTGAGGAACAAAAATTCGCGCAGGTTCTGCAAAGGGCTGTGAAAAAAATCATAGCCGAAAAAAATGCTGGAGAAACGCTGATGATTCGTTACGCAAATTCAAAAAAAGCGATTCCGACAGGCAGTATTTATTATATCGAAAGCCGTAATCACAAGGTTATCCTGCATCTGAACGACGGCGAACTCGAATATTACGCTAAGATCGGTGAACTTGAGCGGCAGCTTCAGCGCAGTTTTTTTCGCATACATAAAGGCTATCTTATTAATATGTTTTATATTGATTCTTATACCAAAACAGATGTGCTGCTGACAAGCGGCGACAGGCTGCTTATATCAAAATACAAATACAGTGATTTTGTAAAAGCGTATCTTCGGTTTTTGAAAAGAGGACTGGCTGATGAGTGAAGAAGGATTCAGAACATTTCAGATGATAATATCGGCGCTCACTGCAATAGCGTATGCGGTGAGTTTTACGGCTTTTTTCGCGCCGTTTCTCAGGGAAACAAAGCATGCGGTGAAAACGAGGAGCGCAGTTGTTTTAGGTATTTTTATTCTGCCATATATTATCAGCGTTAATATTAATGTCAATATTCCCAGTTTTATAAATCTGCTTGCCGTTATCGTTATCCTTGCAGCGGTTTCACCGTTCCTAAGGATACAGCGGCAGACGGCTATGTTTCTATCTGTAGTTTTTTTCAGTATCAGGGCTCTGTGCGCCCTCGCTGTCGAGAGTCTGTTTTTTATTTACACTCAGTATTTTGTTCAGACGGAACAGGATATAAGCCTCATATTCCTTCGTTCAGCCTGGGGTTTTGCATTCATCATGCTGATCCAGTTTATTCTATTTGCATTAATGCTTTTTATCGTTTCACGTGTTATAACGAAAAGCCGTCTGCAGCTAAGTATGAAAGAAGCCTGCTTTCTGATGTTGATCCCGATTTCAGGTATACTGTATTCAAATATTATTTTCAGATCTCTTTTGGGTATAAAAGAAGGCGTGATTTTTCAGTTATACGAGCAGCATCCGACGTTCATATGGCTGGCGCCGCTCAGTACATTTTTGTTTTACTTGGGGACGCTGATAATTATAGCCGCTTATCGTGAGCTGACGATGCTCCAACAGGAAAAAAGCCGTTTTTTTGTACAGCGTCAGCAGATACGGGCGATGCACGAAAGGCTCGCTGAGGTGGACAGGTTTTACGCAGGTATCAGGCAGATGAAGCACGAGATGAGAGGTCATTTGACTAATATTAAAGGACTTGTTCAAAGCAGGCATTATGATGAATTGGAAAAGTATATTTCAAATCTTAATAACTGCGCGGATGTTTTTGATATTAATATTCAAACGGGAAATCCCGTGTCCGACGTTATTATTAATGATAAATGCAGGCAGGCTGAAAAATCAGGCGTTAAGTTTGAATCGGATTTCAGGTATCCGGATTCAGGCGGATATGATGCGTATGATATTGGAATTATTGTAAATAATATTCTTGAAAATGCTTTGGAAGCCTGCGAAAATATAGTTGACGAGAACAAATATATTATCCTGTCCGGCAGACAGAGGAAAAAGTTTTTCATAATCGAAGTCAAAAATCCTTTTAAGGGAGAAGTTAATTTTGATGATCAGACGGGATTGCCGCTGACGACAAAAGAATCAAATAGTTTTCTGCACGGTATCGGACTTTCCAACGTTAAAAAGGAAACTGAGAAATATATGGGAGAAATGGAGATTAGAGCGGAGGACAGCGAATTCTGCGTGACGGTGATGCTGCAGGAAAGAGAAAGCCCGGCAGGCTGCGGGCGCGTATAATAACACAGGGATAAAACCATTAATATAAATTTGAAAACGTATTTTTTATTTATGCGATTTATGATTGATACGGATCGTCAGCCGGAGATTTTGTGTTATAATAATAAAGTTCACGTTAAAGCAAAAATATGTTAATGATTATCAGGATAGGATTATGAAAGATAAAATGAAAAAACTTGCGGCGCTGGTTCCGATATTATCCGGCGTTATGTGGGGCATGACGGGCGTATTTGTACGCAGCCTTACAGCTTACGGCATGGATACATATACGGTGCTCGGTACGAGAATAATGCCCGGAGCGCTTATGCTGACAATAGGGATATTGATATACAATAAATCCCTTTTGAAAATAAAATTAAAAGATTTCTGGATATTCGCGGTAGCGTCGGTGGTGGGAACTCTTGGGCTGAATCTCTGTTACAATATATCAATAGGATCGCTGACCCTTTCTCTGTCAGCGGTGCTGCTCGGAATGGCGCCGATTTTCGTGCTTATTTTTGCGGCTATCTTTTTTAAGGAAAAAATCACTCTGAAAAAGGCTGCCTGTATGGTTGCCGCCCTTTTCGGCTGCGTTTTGGTGAGCGGTATTTTTGAAACGTCTGTGGAAGTGCAGTGGTCTGTACCGGGAATATTAATAGGAATACTGTCGGCTCTTTGCTACGCAATGTACAGTGTTATGTCCAAGCTCGCCATGGAGCGGGGATACCACGCTCTCACCATAACGTGCTGGTGCCTGATAATCAACGCCGTAGTAACGGTATTTTTAAGCGACCTGAATAAAATAGGCGGATTTATATCTGAAGAACCTGTAAAAAGAGCAGGATTTATAATATTGTATGCAATATGTGTTTCTGTACTGCCGTATGTATTGTATACATTATCATTTTCCCTTATGGACGCAGGTAAGGCATCTATTTTAGCTTCCGGCGAGCCGGTGGCGGCAATGGTTTTCGGTCTGATATTTTTCTCGGAGATTCCTACAATACTAATGATACTGGGAATGGTGACAGCGGTTACAGCTATGGTAATTTTAGGACTTCCCGAAAAAGAATCCTCGGAAGCGAATTTAGATAAAGATAGGGCAGTCAGCGATATTGATTAAATTGAACAAAGAAGAAAGGCGAATATAAGCGATGGAATTAATGGAGATACTGGAAAACCGCAGGAGCGTAAGGACGTATACAGTCGAGCCTTTGTCCGGTGAAGAAATAGAAATGATAGTAAACGCAGGGCTGCTGTCGCCATCGAGCAGAGGAAAGCAGTCGGCTGAGTTTATAGTAGTGCGCGACAGAGAAACGCTGAAAAAGCTGTCCGAGTGCAGGGAAGGTTCGGCTAAGATGCTGGCGGGCGCGCAGTGCGCGATCGTTGTAATTGGCAACGAATCCCTTACGGACGTGTGGACGGAGGACTGCTCAATAGCTATGTCAAATATGCATCTGATGGCTGACAGTCTGGGACTTGGAAGCTGCTGGATACAGGGCAGGCTGCGTACTGCGCCTGACGGCAGGACTACGGAGGAGTATGTGCGGGAATGCCTGGGATTCCCGGAAGATTGCCGGCTGGAAGGGATACTTTCGATAGGAAGACCGCAGAGCAAAGGCGAGCCGCGCAGCGTTTACAGCATGTCGTCTGAGCGGATTCATATGGAAAAGTATTAAACATTAATATTGAAAACAGCCAAGATAAAGGCGGTAAAAATTAATATAACCTTGCCTGATATGGAACCTGTATCTTAGACGGCGGGTTCCATATCAGAGTTTCAGTGAGAGTTATAATCTCCCACTGAAACTCCGAGGAGCAAAGCTCTCTGGCGGTTGCAATCGTCGCAGCGTGATTAAGCAAGCTTATCACGCTTTGCTCCGATTTAAATATCATGTATACTATAAACAGATCGTGCGTTAGTCGGTCTGTTTATTGTTTTATAGTGCAAATAATACAGTAGTAACAAGGTTTATCGCTGTGATCGGAGTAGTTAATTTTATAAAATAAAAAGTTTATCAATATTATTATAGGAGATGCATACTTATGAATCAGAATTTGGAACACAGCAGGAATTTTGAAGCTGATATGAATATTAATAGTTCAAACGCTCATGATCTGAAAAAATACGGTTTTGTGAGGAACCCGTCTTTGGATCTTATAAAATGCATTGCGATCTGGTGCGTGCTTTCCGTACATTTTTTTCTTAACTGCGGATTTTATAAAGAGCCGCTGGATAATAAGCATATGCTTTTAATGGAAACCATGAGGACATGCTTTATGATAGGCGTATCCTTGTTCATCATGGCGACGGGGTATCTGATGAACGGCGCGAAGCTGTCGCGCAGGTATTACAAAGGGATTATCAGCGTTCTCGAAATGTATTTTATAGCAAGTATCGTTTGTATTTTGTTTAAAAAATTTTATCTGGGGCAGGATATCAGGCTGCTCGACGGCGTGCTGAGCATTTTGGATTTCAGCGGAAATTCATACGCCTGGTATGTGGAAATGTATATCGGGCTTTTTCTGTTAATTCCGTTTTTAAACCTGATCTATCACGGTCTGGACAGCCGTAAAAAGAAGCTGGCGCTTGTTGCGACGATGATATTTCTTACGGCTTTGCCGTCCTTGGCTAATATTTATAATTTTCAGACGGCGGATTTTTGGCTGAAACCCGAAACCGGGACGGAATACAATAAGCTGCTTCCCTCCTGGTGGACCGGAATTTATCCGATTACATATTATTTTCTCGGCGCGTATTTGAGCGAATACAAAATACGCATGAACAGGTTTGTTAATATAGCGGCGTTTATAGGCTGCGTAACGCTTTTCGGGATATTTAATTATTACAGAAATTATCCCGATCCGTTCGTCTGGAGTCCTGCCGTGAAAGAAGGCGGATTTGAAAATGTGGTCAATGCATTTTTGCTGTTTTTATTTTGTGTGAATCTCGATCTGAATCGCTTGCCGCAGATTGTAAAGTCTGTTTTAGCTAAGATTTCCATATTATCCTTCGGGATTTATATGATGTCGAATGTCAGCGACGGATATCTGTATCCTAAATTGACAGACGCTGTACCGGAAGTGGAATACAGAGCTGCATATTATTTTGTTGTAGTACCGGTTTCTTTTATATTAGCAATGATCATGTCGCAGTCAGCGACTTGGCTGTTAAAATTAATACATAGGATTATGGGCAAAGTTAGGTTTAGTTAGTTTTAATTATAAAAATGTGGATATATTGCTTAAATAAGCAGTTTTAGATGGTAAAAATAAAAATTAACGATATTGGTTGAATTTAATCTGTATTAATGGTATTATAAATATTAAGTTAAAGTTGATATTAATAAATACATATACGGAGGAAGAAATGCATAAAAAAAGGATTACGACAGCGTTATTGTTAATTTTTACTATATTATTTGTTTTAGCTGGCTGCGGCAGTGAAGATAATGATAAGGGTCGGTCGGCAGATGCGTCAGCCGGAACGGAAGGCAGCGAATACGCAGATCTTTCGGGAAAATCGCTTTTTGTGTATTGCGGAGCTGGAATGAAAGATCCTATGACGGAGATAGTAGATGCTTTTAAGAAAGAAACCGGCTGCGATGCGGATATTACATTCGGAAACGCTGCGCAGATAATAAGTCAGATCACTACATCCCAAGAGGGCGATGTTTTTATAGCGGGCGCCGAAACGGAACTGGCAAAACTTAAAGAACAGAATTATGTAACGGAATCCAAACAGCTCGTTAAGCATGTTCCAGTTATCGCTGTGCAGAAAGGAAACCCTAAGGGTATTTCTTCTCCTGCGGACCTCGGAAAAGACGGCGTAAGATTGATATTAGGCGATTCGGAAGCTACGCCGATAGGCAAGGTGGCGGATAACGTGCTCAGGGACGCGGGTATAATGGATTCCGCAGATATAGCTGCCAGAACGTCTACCGCGCCGGAAATGGTTACTGCTCTTTCCGCGGACAGCGCGGATGCCGCCGTTGTGTGGAAGGAAAATGCCAGCGGCAAAGACGGCATACAAATAGTAGACTGCAAGGATATGGAAAAATACATAAAGATAATTCCTGCGGCGAGCCTGTCGTGCGCAAAAAATAACGATTCCTTGAAAGAATATCTCGTTTTTCTGGATTCAGAAGAAGTGCAGAAAATATGGGAAAGCTACGGATATGAAATGATAAAATAGAATATTTCAATTTCTTCCAGATAGGACCGGATCAGAGAAAAGGGAAAATCCCGTATTTTCTGGGCAGGTCCTTTTTGATTACCCGAAAATTATATATAGGATAAATAAAATGAAAAAGATTAAAAAATATACGGGATTTGAAGCCGTTGCCATCATTATAACATTTGCGGTTACGGTATTTATATTTTCGGCTATGGCGTTTATAGTAATGCGCGGTGTGCCGTATATAGGCGAAGCGTTCCGCAGCGAGGAGGTCAGGTTTGCTCTGGGTCTGAGCCTGCGGACGTCGCTGACATCGACATTAATATGTATGCTGACCGGAATCCCTGCTGCATACGCTCTTGTAAAGACACGCTTTGCCGCCAGACACCTTTTCAGCGTTATAATCGAGCTGCCCCTGTCCATCCCAAATATCATGCTGGGTTTAAGCCTGCTTCTCATGTTTTCATCGGGGATAGGCAGGGCGCTGAGCGAACACGGATTTCGCGTAATTTTTAATGTGAACGGGATCATAATGGCTCATATTTTAGTAAACCTGCCCTTTGTCATCAGGATGATAAAGACAGCTTTTATGAATGTGGATCCCAAAGTGGAAATAGTGGCGGGAAGCCTCGGAGCAGGCAGGCTGCGTACTTTTTTTCTTATAACGCTGCCCCTCGCAAAAAACGCGGTGATAGGAGCGGCTATCCTCGCCTGGTCAAGGGCTCTTGGTGAGTTCGGCGCAACTCTTATGCTGGTGGGAGCTACACGGATGAAAACGGAAACGCTGCCTACAAGTATATATCTGAATATGGCTACGGGCGATACGGGTCCCGCGATGGCTTGCGCGATGATACTGCTCGCGATATCGGGGATTTCCCTTATGCTTGCGAATTTCATAAACGGTGAACATAAGAAAGCCGGCAGGAATTAAGAGGCGGAAAAAACCGTGATGATGAACGGATTTTAAATTAATATGATAAAGTTAATGATTTATAAAACAATAGGTGTATATAATGATAAGCGTAGAAAATTATGAAGTTAATTTAAGCGGATTTCGTTTAAAAAATATTAATCTGAATATAAATAAAGGTGAGATATTCGCAATAGTTGGAGAAACGGGAGCGGGAAAAACTATTTTGCTCGAATCTATTGCTGGATTTTACAGCCCGGATGGGGGTACAATAAGTTACGGCGGCAGATCCGTGTGGGATACGCCGCTGGAAAAAAGAAGAATAGGTTTCGTATACCAGGATTACAGTTTGTTTCCTCATATGAAAGTCAGGGCAAATATAGAGTTCGGGCTTAAGATGCATAAGGTTCCAAAGAAGGAGCGAAGGGAGGCTGTGCAGCAGATGATGAAAATGCTCAGGATAGATCATCTCGCCGACAGGTATCCGGTCACGCTGAGCGGAGGAGAGAAGCAGCGTGCGGCTCTGGCGAGAGCTCTGGTTCTTAAACCTCAGGTTTTATTTATGGACGAGCCTTTTTCCGCCTTAGATCCGAATACAAGGCAGAGGATGTATGAGCTGATAAGGTCTATTCATAAAAACTTTGGATGTACAATAATATTTGTTACCCATGATTTTTATGAAGCGGCAAGTCTTGCCGGCAGAGTAGGCGTGATGATAAAAGGAGAACTCAGGGAAGTGTTCGGCGGCGAGAATATGTTCGGAGAACACTCTGATCCGGAGGTAGTTGAGTTTCTGGGAAGATACGAAGCGAAGGAGAGTGATTATGAAAATGGATATAAAAATGCTTTTTGCCGGGCGCGAGGCTTTACATGGCAGAGAGATAGAGATAAACGGCTGGGTGCGGACGAACAGGGCTTCCGGTAGATTTGGTTTCCTGGAAGTAAATGACGGCACATTTTTTAAATCCGTTCAGGTGGTTTACGAAAATGAATTTTTAAGCAACTTTTCAGAAATATCAAAAATTGCTATTGCGTCGGCGGTGACGGTAAGAGGCATACTTGAGCTTACGCCTCAGGCGAACCAGCCTTTTGAGATAAAAGCGCGGGAAGTAATAATAGAAGCGAGTTCCGCGCCGGATTATCCGCTGCAGAAGAAGCGGCACAGCATGGAATTTCTGCGGGAGATAGCCCATCTGCGTCCGAGGAGCAATACCTTTTCCGCGGTATTCCGCGTTCGCTCGATAGCGGCTTATGCTATACATCGTTTCTTTCAGGAAAGAGGATTTTTATACGTACATTCACCTATATTAACCGGAAGCGACGCCGAAGGCGCGGGCGAGATGTTCCGCGTGACTGCTTTCGATATGGCGGATGTGCCTGTTAATAAAAACGGCGATGTGGATTATTCCGCGGATTTTTTCGGCAAGCCTGCTTCTCTTACGGTAAGCGGTCAGCTTGAAGCTGAGATTTTCGCTCTGGCGTTTAAAAACGTGTATACATTCGGGCCTACTTTCCGGGCGGAAAATTCCAATACGGCGCGCCATGCGGCGGAGTTTTGGATGGTAGAACCTGAGATTGCTTTTGCAGATTTGAACGATGATATGAATTTGGCAGAGGATATGTTAAAATATATAATCCGCTATGTTATGGAGAATGCTGCGGAGGAGATGAATTTTTTCAATTCGTTTATTTCAAAAGGAATTACAGATAAGCTCAACATGATAATAAACTCGCAGTTCGGCAGGATTACGTACACCGAGGCGGTAGATATACTGAAAAACAGTGGCAGGGATTTTGAATATCCCGTTGAGTGGGGCATGGATCTGCAGACCGAGCATGAACGGTATTTAGCGGAGGAAGTCTTTAAAAAGCCGGTCTTTGTCACGGATTATCCTAAGGATATAAAGGCTTTTTATATGCGGTTGAACGACGACGGGCGCACGGTGGCGGCTGCGGATCTGCTGGCGCCGGGTATAGGCGAGATTATCGGCGGAAGTCAGCGCGAGGAAAGGCTTGACGTTCTGAAAGCGAGAATGAAAGAAACGGGCATGGAGGAAGCGGGCTACGAATGGTATCTCGATCTCAGAAAATACGGCGGCGTAAAGCATGCGGGTTTTGGACTGGGATTTGAGCGTATAGTAATGTATATGACGGGAATGTCCAATATAAGGGATGTACTGCCGTTTCCGAGAACGCCTAAATCTTTGGAATTTTAGGATTATAGGCAAAGCGGATGCAGGATTTGTGATGTTAAGCGGGTTTAAAAGATAAATATAATTTTAATTGTTATGATTATAAGGAGTTAATATGAGTAATATAAAGGCTGTTTTGTTTGATTTTGACGGAACTATTATGGATACTAATAATATAATATTAAAATCATGGCATCATGCTTTTAAGGAGATAGCCGGAAAAGAGGTGGAAGAAGCAGCGCTTCTCGCCACCTTCGGCGAACCGCTGGAGCTTACCATAAGGAATTTTTTCGGCGGCGACGATGAAACCGTCAGGAAAAATATTTCGATTTACAGAAGTTTTCATGACGATAATTTTGAAAGGGAAATAAATTTGTTTCCGGGCGTTTATGATATGCTTTATAATTTAAAAAAAGCTAATTTTAAGCTGGCTCTTGTCACTTCAAGGCTTGGTCGTACTACATATATAGGAACTGAGAAGTTCGGAATAAAAGAAGCCTTCGATATTATTGTAACTGCGGACGACTGCAGCAAACATAAGCCTGATCCTGAGCCGATAAATATAGCTCTGAGAAGGCTTGGCGTTTCAGCGGAAAACGCCGTTATGATAGGCGATACGCGGCTCGATATGGGATGCGCCAGGAACGCAGGCGTTACAGCGGTGCTGGTGGGCTGGAGCATGGCTCTCGCAGGCGGCGAAAATCCCGATGCCGAGTACGATTACATATTAAAAAAGCCAGACGATATTTTAGATTTTTTGAACAATATTTAAAGATGAATTATTATCATGGTAATTACAGCCCGCCGTTTTTTAATAGGCGGGTTGTTTTGATTAATAGGAATTCAGTTCGCATGATATTAATAAAATCCAGATAAGACAGGTTTTGTCTGTTTGTAATAAATATTGTGTTAGTTATCCGCCGTATTTTCTGGAAGATTTACTATATATATTTTTTCCGGAAGATTTTTATCCGTTGCAAATTTTATTTTCAGATGCGGGTATTTTTCTGCAAAGTAAATTTTATTTGAACGTTTATTGCCGATCATATTTGAGAAACTTGCAGGATTACATTTAAACGTTACTTTCGTTCCTGCAGGCAGGCTGTCCGGCAGCGCTGCTTTGAGCTGATCTTTTGCGATTTCGGATTCCACAAGCTGACGGAAAGCGGGATGGTAGTCGCCTGCTCCTATTTCGCCGGTTTGTTCGGCATTAATATTATTCGTATGCGCAGACGCATGTTTCTGCTGTTCTGCATAGCCGGTCTGCGAGGTGTCAGTATCATTAATACCATCCGAATGAATTTTCTGTTCCGTATTTAAATTTTGTTGGACAGGCATTTTTATATTATCGCTGCTTTTAAGTCCGATTCTTATCACGTTTATTCCAGCGTTTGTAAGGGAGAGGTACATGTCTTTTGCGGTGATGACAGCTTCCCGTTCCGTGACAGGCGTGTATTTTCCGTTTTTTGTCATTTCGTACAGAGCAGTATCGCGGATTACCACGGTTGGGTATATGCGCGCAATCTGCGGAGCGATCTTTATAGTCTGCGCTACGGAATCCATGCATTTTTCGTAGCTGTCGCCGGGAAGCCCGATCATAAGCTGAATTCCCAGCGTAAATCCGTATGATTTAATCAGATCAGCGTTTTTAAAAACGGTCTGCGTATCGTGACCGCGGTTTGATTTTCTAAGCACGTCGGGATCGAATGACTGAACGCCGAGTTCGATAATATCGACATTATAGTTCTTTAGGTTGTTAAGGATATTTATATTAATATAATCGGGACGGGTGGAAAGCCGGATGTTATGTATAAGCCCGTTATCTTTATAAGATTTTGCGATTTTAAGGTAACGATGTTGTTCTTCTTCGGGGATTCCGGTAAAACTGCCGCCGAAGAAAGCGATTTCGACAGTTGAGATATTCGGATTTGTTTTTATTGTGGATAGATTCCGTTCTATTGTATTTATGATTTCCTGTTGTTCCGGGGCCCCGCTGCGGGCTGTTATAGCCTTTTGGTTGCAGAAAACGCAGTCGTGAGGGCAGCCGGCGTGGGGTACGAATATCGGGATTATTGCGTGGGTTTTCATGATTTTGACCTTTTATTTACGGAATGAATATGATTGAACCTATATCCGTAAGGGGAATATCTGTCGTCCATTCTGCGCGGAATCCGTGTTTTTCGATAAAATCCGTTATTTTAGCGAAATCAGGATGGGAACTCAGATTTCCGTTAAAATAAATAGTGTTTCCGACGGCTCCGGAAGTTCCGCCTATAAAACCTGCGGACATGCCTTCTAAAACGACGTGTCCGGGACGCACGAGCAGGCTGTCTATGGTTTCAGGGCAGGGAGCCGGGCATGAAATATCGCCGGACTGAGAAATCTTCTGGAGGTTTTCCGATTCCGAAGCTGCTTCTTCTATAAGCATGCGGTTGTATGCGCAGATTGTTTTATAAATGCCTTCGTCCGAAGTAATAATAGCGTTATCGCCCACGGTTACACAGGAGCATTTAGTATAGCCCTGTTTTACGTTTATGATATTGAGTCCCGCTTCCCGCGCTGTATCGAGCAGTTCAGGCAGCGTGTATTTTGTATTGTGCATAAAGATCTTATTTGTGGAAACCGCGTTATACGGTACGTCGTATGGATATTTTGCGCTTATATTGCCCATTTCAAATATAATATCCATGCTGTGCAGGTCCGGGTCGGTTTGTATGGATTCGTCTATGAGAACCGTGTCTTTTACTCTGCACATATAAATATCCGGATGGTCGGCTATGGAAGGGTGGACTGCAGAGGTGGATTTTACTTTGTATATTTTGTGCCCCGTTGCCGCCAATTTTTTTGAAATCTGCGGAGAGGCTGTTTCTGAAATAAATATATCGCCCATATTGCGCCTTTCTTTAAGTAGTATCAATATTTGAAATGTGAATAAATAATATAAGATCAGCCGATGGTAATGAGATTTATCTCAGGCGGCGATGCGAAGCGGAACGGCAGCTTAGTCATGCCGATGCCGGAAGTTACGTATAAAGATGTTTTCCTGATATTATCGAAATCAAAATTTCCTTTTATATATTTCTTGCCGTACTTCGGCAGTATATAGCTGTCGAATATTTTCAGATTGATCTGCCTGCCGTGGGTATGACCTGCAAACATTACATCAACATTATAATTTATTATATGATCTGCGATATCCGGCTCGTGGCAAAGCGCTATATTATATGAATTTTCTGGAAGACCAGCTGCTGAAGCGGGATCGCCATAGCCTATAACCATGTCGTCTATGCCGAGAATAGCTATATTCATATCGTCGAATGCCGCAATTTCGTTTATAAGAAGCTGGAAACCTCCGGCTTCTATAATATCGGGATAGGTGAACTGCATTTTGCCGCCGTAATCATGATTGCCGTACACCGCAAATTTTCCCATGCGGGCGTTTATAGACGCTAATTGTTTTTCTATTTCTGTGATATCCCCGTCGTAAGTGCTGAAATCATCCACAAGATCACCGAGGAAAAATACGAGATCGGGAGCGGAGGCGTTTATTCTGCTCACTACGTCGGAAAAATTTTCGGGAGTATAATATTTTGAAAAATGTGTGTCTGCAAATATCGCGATTTTTACCTGCTTAGGCAGGTTGTCCGTTGTATATGATATCTCCTGAGCCGTCAGGTTGTAAGGTTCTATATACCTGGCGTAACTTATAAGGAGAACGATCGTTAGTATAATTATCAGAGGAAGCCTGAAAAATCTGCGTTTCCTTCTATGATTTTTTGTTTTTGACATGATGATCTCCAAATGTCCTAAATATTGTATAAAGTTGTCGCAAGTCATTCTATTATACGTCAAGCTGGAAGTAAAGTAAAAATTTTTTTGTTTTTTGTCAAAATAAAGTTATGATGAATAATATTTTGCAGATCTTGATTTACAAACGGTTTAGCGTCAATATGCTATACAGGCTTATATAATTGAACATAAATTATATAAAATTTAATTTTAAGTATAATGAATATAGAATCAGGAAAAATCATCTTTCGGATATATTAAAGTTTTAGACATTAATATATAAAATTATTTTTAGCTGATTTAGCTTATTGAACAAATGATAATAATGTAGTAGTATTTACATTAAAGATTGCTAAAAGGCATTTTTATGAGAATGTCATATTTCAGAAAGGTGAGAAAAATGAAAAAATTTAAAAAAGTTTTAGCGCTAACGCTGACGTTTGCAATGGTGCTTTCGCTCGCTGCGTGCGGCGGCGGTGACGACCAGAAGTCCGCTTCAGGAAGTGAAGGAAAGGACGTTTATAAGGTAGGTATGGAGCCTACGTTCCTCCCATTCGACGGCACAGGCGATAACGGTGATTTGATAGGCTTAGATGTAGATCTTATGAAAGCGATCGGCGAGGATCAGGGTTTTGACGTTGAGTTTGTTAATCTGAGCTTCGACGGTCTTGTTCCGGCGCTCCAAACAGGTCAGATCGACATAATCGCATCGGGTATGAACGCTGATAAGAAAGATAGAAATGAAGAAGTAGATTTCAGTAACCGTTACTATCGTTCCGGTCTTGTGGTAGCGGTTGCTAACGATAATACTACTATTAATAGTATTAATGACCTTACTCCTGATATGAAAGTAGCTGCGCAGACAGGAACAACGAGCGCAGATATGGCTGAAAAATTAGCTAAAGAAGGCAAGATCAAGGAAGCTGTTATATTAAACGGCGTAGATATAGCTATGATGCAGCTTATTAATAACGATGTACAGGCTGTTATAAACGACCGCCCGGTTACTCAGTATTACATAGATACTCAGAAGAAAAACGCTCAGAAAGACGCTAAGGAAGGCGAAGAAGTTGAAGCTCCTGTTAAGATCGTAGGCGACGTAATGAACTCCGAACGTTATGGTATCGCTGTTCAGAAGGGAAATAAAGAACTTCTCGATAAGATAAACGCAGGTCTTAAAAATCTTAAGGATAACGGCAAGTTCGCTGAGATTTACGAGAAATGGATCGGACAGGAAGCAACAGAGAACGATCTGTCTGTAATAACCGAAAGTACGGATTTCGTAGATCCGGATGATGCAGAAAAAGCGGCTAATTAGTATATAGATGTTAATTTAGCAGATTTATAAAAATTATGCTCTGATATTCGTTAAACACGATCAACAAATATCAGAGCGTTTTTATTTTCAGAAAAAGCAGATTATTATATGTATATGATTTGTTTATCATTTTTATATCGAGAGTCGGAATTTTTAACGAAGATATTTTATATGTGAAGATTTCTTTAGTTTTTTTTAATTCCGTAAATTATAAAGCACATCCAAAAAAATTATTTTCGAATGCGCTTTAATAAAATAAGAATAATAGATTTTTAATTTTATGTGCTATGCCGTTATTCATAAATATAAGATATTTGTTGAAAAAAATATCGGTGATTATTTTTCTATCCATTGTTCGGCGTTTCCGCTTGACCAGACGACCATATTTCTGCCTAAACGTTTTGCGTCGTATAACATAGTATCTGATAATTTAAGGTAAGTATCGTATGAATATCCGTGTTCGGGAACAACGGTTATTCCGCCTATGCTGACGGTAACATGATTATGCTTAGACGCTTTATGAGGGATTTTCAGGTTTTCGATTGCCCCGCGTATTTTCTTCAGATGTTCAAATGCAGGTTTTGCCTCGCTCCCTAAAATAATGGCTATAAATTCTTCGCCTCCGTAACGGGCAAAAAAGTCCGTAGTTCGTTTCAAGTAGGAAGACGCTGTTTTTGCTACTGCGGCTATTACTTTATCGCCTGCAGGATGACCATAAGTATCGTTATATAATTTAAAGTTATCTATATCGAACATGCAAATAGAAACAGAATGTTTAAGGCGTATGGCTTCCTGCCATTTTGTCATTATGAAATTATCGTAGCTTCTTCTGTTCGCTATTCCTGTAAGCTCATCTACTAATGCTTGTTTTTCTATCTGTTTTCGGTAGTGCCATAATTTTATATGAGTATTTACTCTTGCTTTTACGATCAGCGGATGAAACGGCTTGGTTATATAATCGACGGCGCCTAATACAAGACCTTTTTCCTCGCTTTGTATATCGGAAAGGGAGGTGATAAGGATTACAGGTATGTTTTTTGTAATAAATGTTTCTTGTAATTCTTTAAGCAGCATGAAACCATCCATATCCGGCATGATTACGTCTAACAGTATCAGAGAATAATCTTCTATTTGTGCAAGATGAAGTCCATCTTTTGCAGTATGAGTTTTCGTAACTTCGTAATCATCGCTAAGAATTGATTCCAGAAAATTGGCTTGTACAGTGCTGTCATCGATAATAAGTATTTTGTCCATGCGTACACTCCTTAAATGAAATTAATATGCATATTAAATAATACAATTTTCATTTTGTTGCAATATAAAAAAATATGTGTTTTATTAATAAATGATTTGCAGTTAAGTACAACAAATATGTTTTATTAGAAATTAATGTTACTTGTGTAAAGCAACCATATTAAAATTGAGTATAGCGTAAAATGAAAGTTGGATAAAGTATAAGTTAAATAATAAGTCGCTCTTTTTATTTGTATAAATTTACAAATTATAAAAAAGAGAATTCCCTGCAATCAAGAGTATACACTAATTTTAATCAGAATTGTTAAAAATTTTGGATTATATTTAATCAAAATTTTTTAAGTGTATGGAGTATGAGATTGCAATGTTTTTGTAATTCATATTATGTACGGATTAGCGTACATGTTCTGCTAAAAATAAAAAGGAGTTATTATTTTATTATTGAGGTCGTACGAAAAATATAAAATTGATTTTTTTATACAAGACAGAAATAAATATGTATGATATATTATATGTATAGTAATTATTGGCATGGAAATTTAATTTGCAGATATTTTATAAAATATATTGCAGGAGGAGGTAGAACTATGAGAGTTGTAGGTCTTGTTTCATCGCCCAGACGCGGTGGAAATTCGGAATTGGCAGTAAAAGAGGTTTTAAGCAGATTTCCCGATGATTGGGAAAAAACAATGATCAGGTTAAATGAGCTTAATATAAATTTGTGTAAGGCATGTTACGGTTGTTTGCCTGAGGGCACAAAATGCAAAGTGAGCGACGATCTCGATTTTCTGGTGCGCCATATTAAGCATGCGGATAAGGTGGTTATAGCGGCTCCTGCTTATATGCTTGGCGGGCATACTTCTATAAAGGATATCGCCGACAGGCTGATTTCACTGGTGAGCGATCACAGGCTGTTTAATAAAACAGACTGCGTAATAATTAATCCTTACGGTATGCATGGCTGGGAAGGCATGGTTAAGGAGGATACGCTGATTTTCGCTAAGAAGCTGCATTTAAATATTCTGGCTCACGAGGTGATTCTTGCAACTTTACCAGGCGATTCTGTTAAGGGTGAGAATCTGGAAACTGTACATAGATTAGCGGATCTGCTTTTGAAGGGTTCAGATGAAAAACAGGCTCCGTCTTCCGACGCGCTGGAATGTCCGTTTTGCGCCAGCACAGCTTTGCATATCAAGCCGGACGGTTCGCTCAGATGCTGCGTATGCGCAGGTGAGGGAAAACTGGTTCAGGGTTCCGCGGGATTTGAAATCGAATATAATTCAGAATTTAATCATCACTTTACGGAGGCGAGTCTCGACGAACATGTGGATTATCTTACAGAAAAGAAGCAGCTTTTCCTGGATACGAGAACCGAGATAAAAGAACTCCAGAATCGTTATAAAGAACTCGATTGGTGGGCAAAACCGGAGCAGGCAGAAAAATAGAGGATAACATTGCGAAATATACGGCATGATTATTATTAAAATCTGGTCAGTTTAAATCAACAGAAAAAGATTCATAGTACGATGTAATACGGATAATGTTTTTAAGAGCGGCAGATCTGCAGAGGATTTGTCGCTTTTATTATCAATTTAAGTATATAATGCTATTAATGGTATTAATATATTTTTAAAAGTAGTTTTATAATTATGAGTAAAATAAATAATAAAAATTATCAGCAGAGTTACACATGATTAACCGTATGTGGTATTATAGTATGGTTCCATAAGAAATGATGTCGTATAGTATAGTTTGAATGATGATATTTCTCAACATGCATTCAAGGTATAAAGTCAGTAAATCGAAAAAACGAAATTTTGATTTATATATTTTGAGTAATAATTTGGACTTGCCGTACATACGATATTAATGCATAGAACAGTTGTCAGCCTGCGGGCGGAGCTGCGAAGATATTTATAAACTTAACCCGTTGTGCTATTAAATTTTGATGAAATAGCAAAAAAACTTCAACAAAATGTGCTATTCTAAAATAAAAAATCCCAAATCATAAAGAAGGCACTGTTATGTTGAAGTTTCAAAACAATAATACCACTTTTTCT
>JAAVYD010000066.1 GCA_022790955.1 Bacillota bacterium | reverse complement strand
CGAGCAGAGCCGCTCAAGGAGTCAACGATCATCCTCTCAATCTAATAAAACTATTATCTCCTATCAGACTGGAGATGTAAAGAAGTAGGTCTGAGGGTTTATAGGTATCCCTCGAACAACCTAAATTCATTATACAAGGAGACTGCTGGAAGATAGAAATAACTGGCAAAAAATAAAGATAAAATATGTACTTATTTGAGAACAAAATAACACTTGAGAGTAAAGAAGAAATAGAAAGTTTTGTAAATGAATTTCCTCACGAAACGTCAGGTCTGACGTTTTCGTCGCTGTATATGTGGCGCAATCAGAATTATTTTTCTTATGAAATAATTAATGACTTTCTGTGCGTTTCGGGTTTGAGCAATTTTGAAGGATTTCAGGATGAGCCTTTTGTGTTTCCGCTGCTTCCGAGAAACGGTGATTGTGACAGAAATAAAATGAGAATAACGCTTTTGGAGATTATAGATCGTTTTGAAAAAGCCGGATCGCCTTTTGTCATGCGTCTTATACCGCCTCACATGCAGTCGTCGTATATGGAAGTATTGCCGGGGAAATTTCTGTTTTTAAACGACAGACCTAATCATGATTATGTTTATCTGGTGGATGATCTGGCGGAGCTGAGGGGCAGAAAGCTGCACAGTAAGAAGAATCATGTTAATCGTTTTAATAAGGAGTTTGAGGGCAGGTATGAAGTTGTGCCTATGTCGTCTGCATTGAAGGATGACGCGCTGGGGCTTTTGAAATATGTAGATGAGAAGAAGCAGGTCGATGGGTTTGAAGCGGATATGCTTAAAATGGAAGCGGATGTGCTGGAGGATATAATCCCGAATTTCGACAGGTTGGGCCTGGAAGGCTGCGGTCTTTTGATCGACGGTAAACTTCAGGCTTACGCTTTCGGCGGACGCCTGGGAGACGATACTATCGTAGAACATGTGGAAAAGGCTAATATAGATTATCCGGGCATTTATCAGAAAATCAATCAGGAGTTCTGCAAGATGTGTCGGGGAAGATATACTTATGTAAACCGCGAGGAGGATATGGGGCTTCTTGGACTAAGGCAGGCGAAACTTTCGTATAAGCCCGTGAAGCTGATCGAGAAAAGCATCGCTATGGTTGCAGGCGACGAGGAAGCCATACGCAGATATTCGTTTGTGGAATAGCGGCGCATGAATCAAGTGGAATTGTCCGATTTTGCAAAATGCGGAGCCGGGCGGTTTAAAAGACATGCATATTAGAGAGATTTGAAAATTTATAGGAAATAGGAACGCATATTTCAGACCTTTAGCAGGCTGGGTGTGCGTTTTTTAATGTAGAGAAATAAATATTATAGTTAAACAGGATTTAAGCCGGCGTTATTGCGTTTGATGATAATATTAATATATAAATGATCTAATGATGATGGATTTAGATCAAGCAGATTTATGCAGCTTTTGTGCAAAAATTGATATACATTTAAAATTAATCGTGAGATTATTAAAATTTTTGTTATAATTTTAATAAGAATATGCACGGTGATTTAAGAAATTTGCGCAAGCGTAATTTTACGGAGATTGAATCAATGAAATAATTAATAAAGGAGTAAAATAATTGTGGATATTTGGGAAGAGAATGAGGATTCCAAATTTGTTAGTGAAGAAGATATGCGGCGAATAAAACGGTTTTGTCTGTTTGATGATGATTTTATGACGAAATGCTTCGAGGGCAGTATTGAATGTGTGGAGCTGGTACTGCGGATTATAATTGATATGGAGGATTTGAGCGTAACAGAAGAGAGGACGCAGGTCTTTGCAGAGAATTTGCTGAATCGGTCGGTAAGGTTAGATGTGCTGGCTTCGGACAGTACGGGAAGAAAGTATAATATAGAAATTCAGAGGCAGAATAAAGGCGCAGACAAGCGCAGAGCGAGATATCACAGCAGCATGATAGATGTTAATATACTGAAAAAGGGTGATGATTTTGATAATTTACCTGAAACATACGTAATTTTTATCACGGAAAATGATGTGATCGGTCAAAAAAAATCTGTGTATCATATTAATAGATACATTGAAGAAACCGGAGAAAAATTCGGTGACGGCGCTAATATTTTATATGTAAACGGAGCGTACAGAGATGAAACGCCGATAGGGATGTTGATGCATGATTTTGCGTGTACGGAACCGTCGGATATGAAGTATGAAGTGCTGAAGGAGAGAGCAAGGTTTTTTAAAGAAAGCAAGGAGGGTAATGTTATAATGAGCGGGATAATGGAAGAATTAAGAGAAGAAGCTCTGAAAGAAGGAAAGAGGACGATAGTAATGCGTATGCTGAGTTTAGGAAAATACGGGATAGAGGAGATAGCAGAAATATCAGGATTGTCTGTTGATGAGATAAAAGAGCTGGGTGCGGATAAGACTGCGTAAGGGAAAGGAGTGAAAATATTGTATTTATTAAATCTGGAATAAATTTTATGGCAATAAAATTGCTTAAAATAATTGGTAAGAGTATTTATAAAAGTAATCCCAGGCAGAGCTTTGCTTGGGTATTTTAATTTGCAAATAGAGATAGAATTAAAAAGTTGTATAAAATGCAAGTAAATACGATAGATAGGAGAAAATAGCGTTTTGAAGATATATTTTTTATGAAAAAAAACAGCATAAAAAATATTTGGTGATATAATAATAGTATTGGAAATGAAAGTAACATGGAGGACAGGGAATGGTTATAGAGATAAGGGCAAAAAATTGTTATATATTTGAGGATCAAATCAGATTTTCGATGAAAGCTGATATGAGAAATAAAAAATTCGGGACTAATGTTCATAAAGAAAACAATTTTAATGTACTAAAGACAGCGGGGATTTATGGTCCGAATAATGCAGGAAAAACTTGTTTAATTAAGTGTATCAGAGCGATAAAGAGAGTGCTTTTGAATGAGAAAAGCGGATTGGTGTCTAATATATTTACAGAGAGCAGTATATGCGAGTTGGGCGTGACATTTATGGAGTCGGGAAGAAAGTTTTCTTATGACTTTAGATATGATGCTGCAAAAGAAGAATATGTCTATGAATCATTTTCGGAGATTTTTAAAGATCAGCATGGTAATGAAAGAGAGGAATGCTGGCTGAAAAAAGATACTATTGACGATTTATATGAATGTATTGATAAAGATGTGCAAGCCATGATTCCTGTCGTATCAAAAGATAATCTGTTATGTTATTTAATAAATATCGACAAATTTGATCATATCCATGAAATGAAGCGGATCCTTATCGGGTTTGCAGAGAAAATAGATATTATCAATATGAATGATATTCCTATGAAGCGTACTATCGAACTTATGAAAAACAAAAATCAGATTCAGCAGAAGGTCGTCGAGTTTATTAAAAATGCAGATTTATATATGGATGATTTTCGATATGTAGAAATGGATAAGATTGGGATGAAAATCGAATATAGTGATGAAAAACCGGAAGAGAAAGTTCTCGATCTTCCTGAAAGTATTATGGATCAAATCAGACTGGTTTCTACGTATAGGGGAGTTACTGTACCGAGTATGCTGTTTGATTCTACGGGCACGAAAAAGATAGCCGCGATTGCCGGGTATGTTATAGAAGCCCTTGAGAAAGGCAGGATTCTTGTTGTCGACGAATTGGACAGCAGTATTCATTTTAAACTCACAAGAGCGATTGCGGCGATGTTTAATAATGAGCTGAATACAGACGCGCAGATGATATTTACAGTACACGATATTAATCTTATGGACTGTAAAAGAATGTTCCGTAAAGAGCAGATATGGTTTGTCCATAAGGATAAAGACGGCGTATATGTATATTCGCTTGCAGATTTTACTGCTGAACAGGGTGTGAGAGATACGACAGATATTATGGAAAAATACAGAAAAGGCGCGCTTGGAGCTTTGCCCGATCCGGAATTGATCAATACTCTTCTCAGCATAAAAGGTAATGCAAAAAGGGAGGAAGTCAATGGCAAATAAACTTCCTGATATTTTTGACAAGCATAAGATCTGCATTATTTGTGAAGGAAATGAGGAATACGAATATCTTAATCGTTTAAAAGAATTAAACGTATGGAATAAGCAGTATGATATTTCATTGGCAAATGCTAAAGGCAATGGTAATATCCCGGCGATATATCAGGATTGTTACCAAAATGGAACATATGAGATAGTGATGGTATTCTGTGATACGGAAAAGAAACCATATGAGCAGTACGAGGATATTAAGCGAAAGATCAATGAATTTCATGGAGTTGATAACGCTGCAGAGCAAGTGATTATATTTGGAAATCCCTGTACAATGCAGATCGTAACAAAACATTGGACTGATGAGAATCTGAAATCACCGGCAAAGGCGATAAATGCACCATTAATCAAAAAATATACCGGAGTGGAAAAATTACAAAGGAAGAGCCGATCAGATAACATCTGTTATGGAACATATTACTTTGGAAAATTATCAGGATATGAAACATAGGCTGAAAGGCTTAAATTCAGATGATTCAGTTATCGGAAGCAGCAATTTCGGGAAATTTGTAAAACTGTTTGAAAGCGATGATATTATGTGGATTGAGGAGATTAATGGAATATTGGAATTGTAGGTTATTATAAATGAAACCCCCAGGTAGGGCTTTGATGCTTTGCCTGGGGGTTGAATTAAAAATAATATTTTAATCTTCAACTGGAGTATCTACTAAATAAGAAGGTAAAGGTATAGGGTCGCTATCAACTCTAGAATATTCAGTTCCATTATTTCGATATAAAACTGAACATATACATGCGTTATTTTTTACTGTGAATGCTATTTCTAATCTGCCAGAAGTTGATGCATCGGCATTAGAAATAGGGTTTACAGATGATAATGTAACTAAAGGATGATCTGGGTCAATCCAGGTTACTGTAGCATCTATTGTGGTTGGAGAAGAGCTTGGAGTTACTTTCACCGTGTATTCACGATCTTTACCATCTGCCGTTGCAGGGAAGATTGACCAGAAATTATTTTTTCCTGTACCAGTAGCAAGAGTTTCATCTGCTATAGATGATGTAACAGGCTTTGCTGTAGTACTGTCAATATTATCTTTATAGTATAGTGGTTTATCAAATGTAATTTGAACATCTGCGTAAGTAGCGATTCCAGGACCATTACCACCTTGTATACCAGAGAATGAGATATTTGTTATTTTAGGTGGAGTTTGATCACTAAATGTATAGGAACCATATCTTTTATAATTAGAAGAATATACCAGCAAAGGATCTTCTGGATGTGAAGCCATGAAATAGAAATAGTATGGTGTACTCAAGGCTAAGTTTTTATATTCAGTTCTGTTTATAGTGATTGTCGTTTGATACCTATTATCTGCGGCGGTTTTTAAAGAATCTTCTTGACCGTTTGCTCTAATATATGAACCCGTATTTTGAGGAGATATTATTTCAAATCTTCCTGTATCAGTATCGTTATCAGAAGGATCAAGAATTTTTTCGTAAGCGGAAGAATTTGCACCAGTTACAGCAGTCCAATATATGGTTGCAGGTCTATCAGTGTATACTCGGAATGTAACTTCTTCACTATTACTTAGTTCAGGTGCATATTCTACATAATTATTACCAGTTGCTCCATTAGGTAAAACAAATTCAGGCGCTATTAATGGTTTTGTTTTTACAGGAACAAATTGCTTATTCCCTTCTGAATCAATAAAACTGCCTTGTGATAAATCAAATGTAGTTAATTTATCGCCTGTTGAACTTCTTGCAACAAAGTAGATAGTGTAATCTGTTTCAGATTCAAGACCGTCAATTGTTATAGTTCTCGGATGGCTTGTTATTTGTGTAAGGTTTATTCCGTCTTTATTGCATACATCTCCTTCATTTCCGCCAGCCATAATATAGTCGTAAACGCGTTCTGATGATATAGACATATTATCATTTAATTTTCCGCGTACTGCTACCCAGTAGAGAATTACATCTTTATTATGCAGAGTGACATCTATATTAACCGATGTATCGTATACACGGTTATTATATTCGTCAGTGCCTTCTTGTGTAAGATCTTCAGGACTAAGTGAAATTATCGGAGCAACTTGATCTGAAAATGCAGTATGATCTAAAGCGCTTCCAACGGTAGTTGTAATAAAATTAGGTCTATTTGAAGGTCTACCAGGAATGTCAGCGCCGGCATTAGCCTTTCTTTCCAATGTTTGTGCATCTCCGATCACGCAGGTTAATCTGCCTGTAAGTTCTCCTGCAAAAGCATTTCTATCATTTTCTTCTCTTAATTGAAGTACTTCTATGGCGATTATGGTTTCTTGCATTTTATTAAATTGCTGATTGTTGTAATCTCCACTTGAGTAGGCTGTTAAAGATTCACCTCTATTAATACTACTGTCTACATCTGTAGCAACATCAGTATTTTCTCTGACGTACATTTTTTCTGCTAATACACGCCATTCCCAATCTCCAGCAGTATTTTTCGTTGCCTGAAGAATATTAGCACTTAATATAGCATCTGAAGAAAAATAGTAATCATACTTTTGTTCATCAGCAGTAGCGGCGTTTGCAGCTGTAGGTTTTATATTATACGAGAGATCCAGATTATGGGTTTCACCATTTATTTCTATCTGGCTGTAACCAGAAGGCGCGCTAATCTCTATCGCCGGATCAACGCACTTAAACGTCTTTGTTACTGCTGTGTAGTTACCGCCGGTTGGATTATCCGTAGGCGTTTCTCTCATGGAGTTACTGCTCTTATCCTGCAGCCATATTCTGCTTGCTGCGTTGTATGTAAATACAAATGTGTAGCTTTCGCCTGAGTGCAGCTGAAGGGCTGTTTTAGCTTCGTCTGAAACAGAGAATGTAAGAACGGTATGTTCTGGACTTTCATTTGATGCTTCAGTTATAATTCGTTTGACTTCGTTCCAGTTTATTTTTATGCGATTAGCTTCGCTTATTACGTTTTGCGATGTGTTTACATCTCCGCGGTAAAGCTGAATCCAGGCATCTAAATCTTCGTTTGTTACGGATGATGCAGAGAGTTCTTTCATAGTATCTCCGCGTCTTCCAATCACGACTTCATCGAATACAAGACTCAGGCTTGTAGGCGATTCGCCTGTTCCAACTGTGAGATTTGTACCGTCTGTAGCTCCGAAGGATAATTCTACTTCAGGACCTTTTTCATCTATTGTGCTTGTTTCCAGAGTATATGCTACCGAGCGGTTGCCGGAGGCGTCTTCAAGAACCATATACAGTTTGTAATATCTTTCAGGAGTTAATCCCTGTATATTGAAGTTTCTGTCTGTATTAGCGGTAGCGTTGAGATTCTGCGCGCTCTGTACTGCGCCTGCAGCTCTTACTATCGCATCTTTTGCAGAGGTTGTTTCATACCATACAAGACCTTCATCCTGAATAGCTGATTCTTTTTCTATTTCCTGTACGGTAGGAGAATTGGTGTAATAAAGCGCCCAATATATCTTTGCACAGTCCTCGTTTGCCGTGAAATTAACATTAATATTATTTGTTCCCGGCGTGCTTACGAACCTCAGCAGCGACGGAGCTGTTTTGTCTTCCGTGCTTACGTTTATATTGGTGATTGCAGACTGTCTGTTGCTGTTGTCCACGGCTATCATGTAGAGCGTGTAGTCTGTTTTCTCTTCGAGTCCGCTTATTATCATCGTGCTCGATTCGTTTCCTTTAAAGTCCTTATATCCCTTTGCGCCTGCGTTCGGCAGCCTCTGATTTATGAGGTCTGTCGCGGTAGGAGCGGGATCGCCGTTTTTCATTACTGCGTAGTAAACGGTTGCATTTTTTGAAACGGTTGCCGTTGCGGAGATATTGTAATTATATCTTTCGCCTGCCTGTACTGTCTGCGGTTCTGCGCTTGTGTATGTGAATCTCGGCGCTGTGTTGTCTACCGTCGAGAAATCGGCTTTCTTGATATCGGACTGGACGTTTCTCTGGTCTACTAACATTCCGTAGATAGTGTAGTCCGTACCCATGGTGAGTCCTGTGAGGTTGATATCCGTATCTGTGGCTTCTGAGATATTCAGGTTGCCTGACTGTACGGCGTTGCCGATAAGGTTAGGATTAATGAGCTGCTGCGCTGAAGGAGCCGAGAAGCCCTGCGGGATTACGATCCAGTAAAGTTTGGCTGCTTTGTTACTCTTGAACGTAGCTTTAGCGGTTGTTAGGTTTTCTTCACTGATCTTAGGGTAATTTGCAGCGATCTCAGGGATTATGTTAAGATCCTCTGAATCTTTGTTGGTCATGTCCTGACCGTTTATATTAGCTGTAACGCCCGGACGTATAGTGATCTTGTCTGGAAGCTGTTCTATGACGGTTCCGTTAGTACCTATCACTGATTCGCCTATGCTGCCTTTTCCGGTTACATTTGTGGCTGTATCTGTAAACAGCTTGGTGGTATTTGTTCCGGATTCTAAGAATACTTTGCTGTTTATGGAATCTTCATCCACTGTAAGCTGTTCTATTTTTCCTTTTCGCAGGTTCATAGTATTTGCAGCGCCTTTTACTATTACGTTGTTGAAAGCGCCGTTAAGATCGACCACTCCGTTTTCAGGTGTGTTTATAACGAGATTGCTGAACGGGATACCGGAAGTATTTGCCGACTGTATAAAAGCGTTGCTCTTGATCTCGGAATCTGAGATTATAGTCGAACCCTGAGTAGATAAACTCAGTTTTTTATTCGGCAGGGTGTCTACTATGAGATCATTAATATCGCAGTCCCTGAATATAACGCTGCAGTCGCCTGAGCTGCTTTCGCCGCCGCCGCTGATTATTACCTGACCTAAGACGGTGACGTTATCGAGCAGGATATTTCCTGTGCCTACGCCGTCGGTTATATAAAGATCGCCGGCGATTACGGTGTTTTTAAGACCGCCGCCTGCTCTTGTGAGGGTGACGTTACCGTCTACGTAATCGAGTCTTACCTGTCTTGCTTCGTCTACTATCGTTCCTGTGAGCGTGCTGAGCATCTTGGCTACTTCCGCTCTCGTTATTTTATTCTGCGGCGAGAAGCTGCCGTTTGAATATCCGGATACGAAGCCTTTTTCTGCGCCTGTGTTTACATATGCGCGGCTCCAGTTGCTTATGCTGTTATTATCCGTGAAATTGTTCGTGTTTGTAGGGCTTACGGGCAGCCTGAGCGCTCTGCCCAGCATAGTTACCGCAGCTTCCCTTGTTATCGGGTTTTTCGGTGCGGCTGTGTTTGCGGCTACGCCCTGGAAGTAACCTTCGTTTGCGCCGACCAGGATATCGTTGTAGTACCAGTCGGATGGGGTTACATCTGTAAATGTTGCGTTTCCGCGTTTTGTGAATCCGAGAGCGCGGTTTATCATTGTTACGAATTCGGCTCTGGTTATCTGATCCGACGGATTCAGATTTCCGTTGCTGTTTCCGGACATTATGCCCTCGTTAAGCATTTGCTGAAGATAGGGCTGAGCCCAGTATTCAGCGGCGTGAGCCTCGGTTGTGTTGTTTACAAACGAGGCTGTCGGGATTCCGGCAAGCAGCGCCGCCGTTAATATGGCGGACTGGAGTTTTCGGAATCGTTTCTTTTTCGCCAGTTTCATAAATAGCTATCCTCCTGTAAAAATTTTTATTTAGAAAAATCTACGGTTATATATTAATATATTAAACCGCATATGCCACCTGGAAAAATCTGCGGCCTGGAATTTTCTGCGTTTTAACGCATAAGTTTTTGAATTGCCGGTATTTTCCTGCAAATTAAATTGCAGATATATGCCGGCTTGGTTTTACAGCTGTTTTGTATTGCTGTATAATACTAAGTGTGGATTCATGCAGATTAAGTATGCCGGCTCAGGCAATAACATACCTGATAACAGAGAAAGTCCTAATCCTGCATGAAAACATCGATCTCTATGGATTCGAATTTGTTGGAAGATTTGTCTTTAAGAGTTTCTCTTTTTTGCAGCTGGAATACGAGCTGTCTGAGATTCATCTCAACTCCGGGTCTGACATTTTTAAAAGCTATGCCGCAGTGAATTATGCCATTGCTTTCCGCTGCGCGCACGATGGTGCTTGTAAGTTCAATGCGCTTTTCGTCGAACGGTACGAACGACAGAATACATGTCTTGCCCCGTTCAAGCGTAAGGCGGGTTCTTTCGTTAGCTTCCGCCGTAAAGCCCGCTCCGCCCGCGCTTATATCTTTAAAGCGTATAGAGAATTTTGATAATTTGTCGCCGGAATAGAGAAGACCTTCCTCATCATAACGGACCTTAACATCCTTGCGCCTTTGGATTGTTTCCCTATATTGGAGATTGCCTATATGCACCCGCTGGCCGATTATGTATGTAATTTTGCCGCTGAATATGACGACGCCTTTGCTGGGCCAAACTATGTTAAATAATACGTCGCTGCCTATTGTCAGCCAGTCCGGAATGATGCTGTCCGGATCGATCTCAAGATTTGCGTCGCTGTCTTTTTTTAATACGAGCAGCTCGGCGTTTACCTTAGAAGATTCATCCTGATTTGCATTAGATTGATAAATCTGCGTAAATACACCGCGGTTTTCAGTCGTGTTGTTCATATCGTCACCATCCAAAATTTACTATTTGCTATGAAATGTCATTAAGCAGGTAATAAGGGCGTTTGCCGCCGTTTTATTTTATGTACCGTAATACGGATTTGAGCCCGCTTAGCAGTAGTAATAAGGCAAAACAGCCATACCATGCCGCTGTATATTTTTTATCTGGGAGTAAAAATCTCTAAAAAACAAAAATACTTTATTAAAAACGCTTGGAAATTGAAATTAAAAATTATAATATATGTATTAACTCCCTCAAAAATATATCGATAATAATTATAGCATGATAAGGCTCATTTTGAAATAGTCATCAAATATTTGATATTT
>JAAVYD010000191.1 GCA_022790955.1 Bacillota bacterium | reverse complement strand
GCCCCACGCCCACAGGCAGGTGCAGCCGCAGCACATAACTCCACTCCGCGCCCACCAGGAATCCCAGCGCCACCATCCCCGCCACGCATAAGAACATCCACAGGGGCACTTTTTTCATGGTGCCGCTGTTAAATTCCTTCATGTCCTCTGCAAAGTCCTGCATTTCGGCGTCCAGCCAGCGCTTAACATCATTTCCCATACGAACCTCTATCCCTTTCTAAGCAGTTTTGCCGGGAAGGCCTTACAGGCTGTTCCAGCTTCTGTTAAAATTATACACTTTTTTTCAGTGGATTGCAAGGCAGGAAAGGTTTCCGCCCCTTTTTCTCTGCTTAGAAAAGCTCTGTAACATGGCAGGGCTTGGGATAGAACACCTGGGCGAGAGGGGCGGCAGGATTTTCCACCTTTACCTGGGGCATCCAGCGCAGCGCTTCCACACTGTGAACGCCGCACAGCAGCGCGCCCAGTTCCCCTGTTCCCAGGCGGATATCCGGCTTTTCCTGCACGCGCTCCACCTGGTTTTCCGTCCCTTCCCGGAAGGAAAGGCGGAACACAGCATTGTTTTCCTCCAGCAGGGGATCGGCTGCCTCCAGGGTTAAAACCCCGTCCCCCTTGCAGGCGCACAGGCCCAGCAGCTTTTCCACGTTTATGGCCCGCACCATGCCGTTAAAGAAGCTTTCCCGCTTCATATGGGCGCATTCCGGCAGCAAAGGGGCCGCTGCCGCCCAGGCTGGAAGGGCAAAACGCACCGTTTTGAAATTGGAAAGGAAAGCCCGGCGGATAAAGCTTAGCAGGGCCTGGAAGCCCCGGGCATCCCGGAACAGGAAGCCGTTGCGGGCGCTGAAATCTGTGCGCATGTCCAGCGTATCCCCGTCCCGCCCGGCAATGCAGAAGGCGCCTGGCTCTCCCTTTTCATCTTCCCATAGATAGATGTAACGCTTTTCCTTCAGCAGATCCTTTTCCAGAAGCTCCTTGTCATAAGCTTCCCGCAGGACAGACAGGTTGCATTCCTGGTAAAAGGCATTGTACACCGCCAGCAAGGGGGCTAAATCCTCCCCGGGGAAAAGCTGGCGCACCCGCCCCCCAAAGTCTCCCTGGGGCAAGTCTCCCATGGGCACCTCCCACAAGCGGCTTTCCACGCCGTTTGCATAGCCGAATTTCTGATAATACCCTGTGCTGAAGGGG
>JAAVYD010000065.1 GCA_022790955.1 Bacillota bacterium | reverse complement strand
GAGATAACGTAACGATGGAGATCGAACTAATCCATAAGATAGCTATAGAAGAAGGTTTAAGATTCGCTATAAGAGAAGGCGGAAGAACAGTAGGTTCAGGAGTAGTAACTGAAATTATTGAGTAATATATTAATATTTTGCCTGAAAGCAGAGTATAGTATAAAATATAGAATTGGCGTTGGAAACGTTTTGTTTCCAACGTCTTTTTTGTTACGCAGGAAAAATTATAAGAAGAGATTAATAGAAAGGTTCAGACCGAATGATTATTAGGATAAGAAATATGTTTTCTGTGCATGCCATAAAATATTTTGTCTGAAATATTAAACTATGCACGGTTTGAGAAAAGATATTAATATAAATATTTTTTTAACAATAATTATATGAAATTTAATGTATACAGTATAGTTAGATATTGTTTTTATTTTAGTACAATACTTACATCCAATTAAATCAATTCAAATAAATATATAGCAAATTAAAACTAAGATAAAGCGTATTTTTTATGCAGGAACAATATTTGTTAAAAGAAAAATGATGGTTGAAAATGTATTATATAGGAATATAATAGATATAAAAATACAAGAAACTATATACAATAAAATTGTTTGGGAGATATATAAATGATTATTAATAAGTATGATAGTTCAAGGGAAGTAACGATTGAGCAGGCGTGCATACTGGTAAGAGAAAAGTGCGAGCCCGTAAATTGCAGGGAGTTTATAGATATAGAAGATGCATGCGGACGGATATTAGGTGAGAATGTGCAGGCTGAATTTAACGATCCGCCTTTTGACAGGTCGCCTCTGGATGGCTTCGCGGTGAGATCCGAAGATATTAAGGGAGCATCGGTGGAGGAGCCTGCGGAGCTTTATGTAATTGACGAGGTGTGCGCGGGAAGAGTGTCGGAGATGTCTGTGGCAAAGGGTCAGGCTATCAGGATAATGACGGGCGCGCCGATGCCGCAGGGCGCCGATTGTGTTGTGAAGCAGGAAGATACTGAGCAAATGAAGGATATAGACGGTTTAAGATATGCAAAGTCAGGTGAGCATGTAAATATCTGCAAGGCAGTAAAGCATTTTGAGAACTATTGTTTTGAAGGGGAACGTTTCAAAAAAGATCAGATCGTTTTAAGGGAAGGCAGGAAACTGACTTTTGCAGACGTAGGGAATCTGGTTGATATGGGGCGAACAGAAGTTCAGGTATTTTGCAGACCAAAAGTTGCTGTGATTGCTACAGGCGATGAGATTGTAATGCCCGGAGAACCATTGTCGGCAGGAAAAATATATAACAGCAATATGTTTATGATAAGCGCAGGCGCTAAAAGCTGCGGAGCAGAAGTAGTATATCGCAGGCAGGCGAAGGATTCAGCGGAAGAAATTGCAGCTTGCCTGAATGAATCTGCTGAAATTGCTGATTTGATTATAACTACCGGAGGAGTGTCCGTAGGCAAAAAAGATTTAATTCCTGAATCCCTGAATTTGCTGGGCGCTGACGTTATTTTTAACAGAGTGAATATAAAGCCTGGTTCGCCCACTACGTTTTCCGTGCTTGGCGGTAAGCCTGTGCTTAGCTTGACGGGGACGCCGTTTGGCGCGGCCGTGAATTTTAATATTTTGGGCAAACTTGCGCTGACTGCTATAAGCAGAGATGGAACAATTGAATCGGCGTATGAATACGCTGTGTTCCGAGGCGAATATCCTAAGGAGAGCAAAAAGACCCGCTATATACAGGGATCTTTTTCTAACGGAGAGGTTTTTCAGTATGATAATATGAATATATATGCAAGAAACGGAAAAAGATGCTATATCGAGATACCGGCAGGAACCCGCGCGCTGCAGGACGGTTCAAAAGTAAGGGTGATAAATATATGAAAAAACAGCGTATTTTTGCTGTGAGCGGAGTGAAAAATTCCGGAAAGACTACGCTGATAACGGAGCTTATCAGTATTTTTAAGAAAAGGAATTTTACTGTTTCAGTTATAAAACATGACGGTCATGATTTTGAGCCGGATGTGCCGGGAACGGATAGCTATAAATTTCGGGAGGCTGGTGCGGAAGGCGCTGCTGTGTTTTCCGATAATAAAATGATGATAATAAAGGAGCAGGCGGGTCTGTCGGAAACGGCGTTTATAAAAGCGTTTCCCGAATCAGATATTATAATTCTTGAGGGATTTAAGTATTCTCAATATTTTAAGATTGAGGTTATTCGCAGAGTTAATTCTGCATGTCCCTTATGCAGTCCCGAAAAACTGCTTGCAATAGTTACCGATTATCAGCGTACCGAGCTGCCGAAGGAGTATAAAGATATTAAACTTTACAGATTCGGAGAAGCAGAAAAATTAGCCGAAAGGCTGTGCGAGATATTATAAACGGGCGGTTTGCAAATCCATTAATATAATGAAAAAGTGTGTTTAAGCTAATCTGTTTTAATTTTCAGCAGGCTGCACTTTTTATATAAGCAGGTAATGCACGGTTAGTCGTTCATTATCTGGTATTTACCATACTGTTTGAGTGTCAGATGATATTTTTGACGTACTTAATTAATGCCGCCACTTTAGCTGGAATATGCTATACGGCAATATTTATACAGTGAATAAAAATAGATTTTGGCGCTCGATTTATTTTTATCGGAGAATAGTGTATGATTTATTAGAAGGAGGTTTGAATGTATACACCGGCGGAAGTAACTAAAAATGTTGTGGGCATAGGGAAAGCTAAGGCGGTCCTGTCGCCTGCCAGGATGCTGATACTCGGCATGATGGCGGGAATGTTCATTGCTCTTGGAGCGGCGGGAAGCAATACGGTATCCGCAGTCGTTGAAAACGGAAGTATTGCAAAGCTGTTGTGCGGTCTGGTGTTCCCAACGGGACTGACTATGGTGCTTATCGCAGGCAGCGAGCTTTTTACGGGAAACTGTTTGATGATAGTACCGCTGCTTGAGAAAGAGATCAGGATCAGCGAGATGCTTAAAAACTGGATTCTTGTTTACATAGGAAATTTTATAGGCGCAATTATTATAGCTTTTCTTATATATGGCGGCGGACAGCTCGATTTGTTCAGCGGTATGGTTGCTGTAAATACTATAAAGGTTGCGGCAGGAAAATGTTCGCTAACATTTTTAAAAGCATTTTGCTTGGGAATTTTATGTAATCTTTTGGTCTGTATAGCTGTATGGATCAGCTTTGCAGCTAAGAATGTGACTGGGAAAATAGCGGGGCTTTATCTTCCAATAATGCTGTTCATTCTGTGCGGTTTTGAACACAGCGTAGCGAATATGTATTATGGTACGGCGGGTCTGATCGCTGATATGAACGAAGCGTATCATGCGGCTGCGATTGATAGCGTTTCAAATATTTCTAATCTTACGGCGGGGAATTTTTTATTGATGAATCTCCTGCCTGTAACTCTTGGAAATATCGTGGGCGGTTCTCTGTTAGTAGGCTGCGTATACTGGTTCGCATATCTTAAAAAGTCAAAGTAATATTGTATAATAATGTTGTATTTAAGTAAGGAAAAATAGTTATGTCAGAAAAATATATAAATCTGGAGATAAACGGCAGAGTCGTGAGCGTAGAGCCGGGAACGAGAATAATTGATGCGGCTGCGTCCATCGGGATAGAGATTCCGACATTGTGTTATCTGAAAGAACTTGCGCCGGAAGGCGCGTGCAGAATGTGTCTTGTAGAAGTCGTAGGCGCGAAAAAACCGCTAGTTACGGCATGTTCGGAGCCGTGCACGGAGGGAATGCAGGTTTTAACCGATTCGCAGAGCGTATTCGAGGCGAGGAGGTTTGTGCTTGATACTCTTCTCAGCTCCCATAATAAGGACTGTTTCTCCTGCGCCGCAAATTCCAAGTGTAAATTGCAGCAGTATTGTTTTGAATATGGAATTGAAAAGTCGACTTATGAAAATTTTGTTAAGCCTGAATGGAACGAAAAGGATACGACAAGTCCGTTTTTCGAGTTTGATCCCTCCAAGTGTATCGCTTGTCATCGCTGTATAAGAACATGTCAGGAACTGAGAGGCGTCGGAGTTATAGGACTTAAAGACAGAGGCTTTGAGGTTTCGGTGGGTACGCCTTTCGATTTGCCGTGGAACGAAACTCAGTGCGAGTCCTGCGGAAACTGCGTTTCAAACTGTCCTACAGGAGCGCTGTCTGCTAAGGATAATATTAAGAATTTCAGATGGTGGGAAGTAGAAAAAGTTCTCACCACATGTCCGCATTGCGCTACCGGCTGCCAGTATTATCTGCTTGTGAACAGAAAGAAGAATAAAATCGTCGGCGTTGAGCCTGCGGATGGACCGTCGAATCACAATATGCTGTGCGTAAAAGGTCAGTTCGGTTCGTTTAAATTCGTGGGAGCAGACGACAGGCTGAAGTATCCGCTTATTAAGGAAAACGGAGAGTTCAGACAGGCAAGCTGGACAGAGGCTCTTGATCTTATAGAATCTAAATTTAAGACCATAAAGAAAGATTATGGTGCGGATGCCATAGCGGGATTTTCATGTTCAAGAGCGCCTAACGAAGATAATTATCTTTTCCAGAAGATGATGAGAGCAGCATTCGGTACTAATAATGTAGATAATTGCGCGCGCGTGTGTCATTCGGCATCTGTTCACGGGTTGGCTATAACTTTGGGTTCAGGTGCAATGACGAACACTATTGCGGATATCACGGATACGCCCGACGCTATTCTGCTGGTCGGTTCAAATACTACGGAGGCGCATCCTGTTGCCGGAGCGCAAATCAGGCGGGCGGTTAAAAACGGCTCAAAGCTGATCGTTGTCGATCCGAGAAAGATAGATTTAACAAAGAATGCGACGCTGCATCTGCAGATAAGACCAGGAACGGACATCGCATTTTCATACGGCATGATAAATATATTTATAAGGGATGGTCTGCTCGACGAGAAGTTTATAGATGAACGCACGGAAGGTTTCGATAAAGTCAAAGAGATAGCTGCTCAGTATCCGCCTGAGAAAGTTGCGGAGATCTGCTGCATAGACGCTGCAGATCTGGAGAAGGCGGCTCATATTTACGCAAAAGCAGAGAGAGCGCCAATAATTTATTGTCTGGGTATAACGGAACACTCTACAGGTACGGAAAACGTAATGAGCATTTCTAATATCGCTATGGCTGTGGGCAAGATAGGTAAACCGGGCTGCGGCGTAAATCCGTTCAGAGGTCAGAATAATGTTCAGGGCGCCTGCGATATGGGCTGCGTGCCTTATCAGTATCCAGGTTATCAGAGCGTTAAGAACGACGATGTTAGAAAGAAATTTGAAAATCTGTGGGGCGTTGAGCTGAGCAGGGAAGAAGGTCTGACAGCTACTCAGGTAATCCCGGCGGCAGGAGAAGGCAGGATACGGGGGCTTTATATTTTCGGCGAAGATCAGGCGTATACGGATCCTAACGTTGAACATGTTAAGGAATGTCTTAATAATCTGGATTTCCTTGTAGTTCAGGAGCTGTTTATGTCTGAAACGGCGAAACTTGCAGACGTAGTGCTTCCTGGAGTGAGCTATGCAGAAAAGGAAGGTACTTTCAGCAATACGGAACGTCGTGTTCAGAGGGTTCGCAAGGCTGTAGAGCCTGCGGGCGAGGCTCGTCCTGATACGGATATTTTCGTTGACGTTATGAACAGGATGGGATATCCTCAAAAATCGATTACTTCCGCTGAGATTATGGATGAGCTGGCTAAAGTTACGCCGTCGTTTGCGGGCATAAGCCACGAAAGGCTTGACAGCGCAGAAGTAGGCGGAAAAGGTCTGCAATGGCCATGTCCTGATAAGAATCATGCCGGAACGCCTATTATGCACGTGGGTAAGTTTTCAAGAGGTCTGGGATTATTTTATCCGTGCATTTTCAGGGAAGCTATAGAAATGCCGGACGACAAGTATCCGGTTACGCTTATGACAGGCAGAAATCTGTATCATTATAATAATGCGGCTATGACGGCAAGAACTCCTGAAATTAACGAGGTAACGAGCGCGTCTTATATCGAGCTGAGCAGAACGCTTGCTGAGTCTATAGGAATCGGCGACGGCGACAGGGTGCAGGTTGAATCGCGCAGAGGAAAAATCGTTACGACTGCAAGAGTCGGCGATAAGGTCAGAGATATGGACGCGTGGATGCCGTTTCATTATCCTGACGGAAATCCTAACGTTGTGGCGAACGACGCGACAGACGATATAGCTCATATTCCTGAGTATAAGGTCTGTGCGATCAGAGTTTCAAAGGCTTAGTATCTCAGGGATTTGGTTTAAAGATTAATATTAATATATTATCGCCCGCTCGGTATCTGCCGGGCGGGTTTATTTTCAGTTTGCTGAACCAGATAGCAGCGGAATCTGATCATAAAAAGCAAGAGAATTAAAAGAAAAGTCGGGCTGAGAGAAGTTTATATTCTGAAAGATAACATTGCAGTATTGAAGTAACTGTTTTTTAAGAAATTATTATAACTATTAATAGTGTTAATATTGACTTGACCCGCTGAGCTATTAAATCAGTTTGTTTTGGCAGTATTATAATTAATAGATTGTGTCGTATATTATGAATAAGTGAAATATATTCCTCGATAAGTAAAATGACTTATATTAAAACTGAAAAATGATTAATCATATTATTGTTTGATAAAAACAATATATCAATATTTAAATTTTGCTGTCATAACGCGTTGATTTAGTATATTAATATATAAGCAGAGATATTTTTATTAAAGAATTGGAGGTGAAGATTTGGAAAAAGTTTACGCGCTGATTTTGGCAGGCGGACGTTCTGAGCGCATGGGCAGGGATAAAGCGCTGCTGAGAATAGAGGGAGAAACTTTGCTGGAGCGAAGTATCAGGTTTTGGCAGGATTCGCGTAAAGCGGAGCATGTGCTGGTTGCAGTGGGGCAGCCCGGACATCTGGAACCGCTTCCCGAAGGCGTAGAAGCTGTTTACGATGTATTTAAGGATAGGGGTCCGCTTGCGGGAATATTGTCGGCATTTCGTTCAACAGATGCCGACGCTATTTTTGTAAGCGCGGTAGACATGCCGGAGCTTAGGAAAGAAGCGATTCTGCCAGTTCCGCCGAAGAATTACGGCGCTGCTGTCTACAGAAAAGACGGCAGGGCGGAACCGCTTTTCGGAGTTTACAGAAAAAGCTGCGCTGATATTGCTGAGAAACTGCTGATTGCAGGCAGAGGAAAAATGTCTGATCTTTTAGAATCAGCGGGAACAAAATACCATAATGTGCCTGCGGGCTGCGAAAATATATTCAGGAATCTTAATTACAGGGCGGATCTGCGGGAAGGCTTAGAAAAATTTGAAGATTAAAAAAATCGGCATAAACATTAATATATGGAATGGATGAGGTATGGATATAAAAGAAAATTGCGGAGAGTTTAAATCGGTTTCCGCTGGCAGATATGAAATTTTATATCGGAGCGGTAGGGTAGAAGTCAGCGAGGAATATGTGCTGTCAGAACATATTATTAATATATATGTGAATGGAATTATCACCATGAAACTTATATGCACGCCGGAAAATCTGACGGAACTTGTTCTGGGCAGACTTCTTACAGAAAGGATAATCGCAGGGACTGATGATGTGAAATCTATTAATATTGGCGAAAACGGAGAGAGAGCGGATGTGATTTTAAACAGGAAAACAGGCATGGGAGAATCCGATTATGTGGAAATAACGCCGACGAGCTGCACGGGAAATCATACTTTTAATGATCGTTTTGCTGATTTTAAGCGGAAGAAACCAGGCAGACCTGTTGGATGGAAAAGCGAGTGGATTTTCAATATGGCAGATTTATTTAAAGAAGGGATGCCTCTGCACGATAAAACGAGGGCGGCTCATAGTTGTTTCCTTTTTATGAAAGGAAATCTGCTGTTTAAATGCGAGGATATCGGCAGGCATAACGCTATGGATAAAGTTATCGGTTATGGGCTGCGAAACGGTATGGATCTGGCGGAATGCATGGTGTATACCAGCGGACGTGTTCCGACGGATATGGTAATGAAAGCTGTATGGGCAGGAATAGCGGCGCTTGTGAGCAAAGCGGAGCCTACTGTTCAGGCTGTGCGGCTGGCGCAGGAATATGGTCTGACGTTGATAGGCTCGGCGAGAAGCGATAGGTTTAAAGTGTATGCGTCAGGCGATCCGGAAAGCAGAAAATGCGCAGCCGATGAATCGGAGGTTGTCGAAGGACGTATCGACAGCTAAAAGCCGGAAGCGTAAATATTTTAGATATCGTTATTGATGCCGGCGTCTTTCGTTTTGTATTTGCGCTGAAATACGAATTTAGCGAGCAGGGTAAATGTAAGTATTCCTGTAAATATCTGAATCGGATAGAAAAGAAGCTGATCCTGAGGGATGAGCATGGGCAGCGTGGCGAGAGCGCCGGCAGGCGGCAGGTACATGCGGAAAGCGTGCAGGAATATCAGCATTATAATAGCAGCGAGCAGCGCGGCTAATGTTAGAGGAAGTGCAAGATGTATTGCGATAAGGCTTCGGCATATGGCTCCGGCTGCGGCGCACAGGGTTACGAGCAGTACGATTTTTGCAGGTTTTCTGATAGCTGAATTTCCTTTTTTTGAAAATTCAGTAAAGGCAACTAATATAGGCGGAGCTACGGCGAAAGTGAATCCGAAATTTAAAACTGCAGAGGAAAATGCAGACATTAATATAATTCTCAGCAGCATATCTGAAAGATCTGTTTTCTCGGGGAATGGAAAAAATTCGTACTCTTCCGGTTCTTTTATGCCGAGTTTTTCCATCAGAGTCAGGATGAGCAGAATAATCGCTGTTAAAATTATCGCTGATGCCGGATATATAAGACTTTTTGTCTGGATCAGAACAGGCAGCGCAACTGCCGACATGAGCGGAGCGAAAGTCGTTTTTGAATACAAGTATATTAATTGTCCGGCAGAAAAGGCGAGTATAAGCTGCGGCAGCAGGGGTACGGGCAGGAAGCGGACTATCAGTATTCCTGTTACGGAACAGATTGTTATTAATATTAATATACGCGGCTTGCTCGTCTGCCAGCTTCTGCGCGGCGCTATTAATATTCCTACGGCTATGGCTGTTATCTCCGGGAATATGATTTCTTTTTCTTGAAGCAGCTCGGAAGCGGCTATCATTATAATCGTGATCAGTAAGGTTGCAGAGTTTGTTATTATAAATTTTTTATTCATGAGCTTTCCTGTGTTTAATTTAAATGATGACTGCAGATTTTTCTGTATTAATATTAATACACTTTGCTGACTGTTTGCAATCAAAGATATGTGTTTTAATGATCGTTTTATAATTATGGTTGTGAATTTAAGTAAACGATAAAGTATCTGGGTATATAACGTTAATATTATATAAATTCGGATAATTAAGTGGTATAATAAATAAATCGGAGAATTTTAGTTTTTAGTTTAAGGAGATTAATAGTGAAAAAATCCATGATTGCCGCGGCGGTACTGATTATAATGGTGATATCGTTGACGGCTTTATGTTCAGCAGACGATGGCTTGTCGAATTTTAAAAAGACGCGCGATTATACGCCGGGGCAGTTTGCAGATATAAATTCAGGCGCCTGGTATGAAGAGGATGCGGCGTCTGTGTACGAATTAGGGCTTATGAGCGGCACGCAGGATAATATTTTCAGTCCGAATGGAAATATGACCGTAGCGGAAACGGTGACGCTGGCGGCGAGGCTGCGCAGTATTTATAATAATGATAATGAGAAATTTGAACAGAGCAGCCCGTGGTATCAGACGTATGTCGATTATGCCGTAAAAAACAGGATAATCGGAGAAAATGAGTTTGCTGATTATAAAGCTGCGGCTACCAGAACGGAAACGGCTACCATACTTGCAGCTTCGCTGCCTGAATCTGCTTTGGGTTCTGTTAATTCAATAGCTGCAGGCGATATTTACGATGTGAGCGATTCTGAATATTACAGCGCCTCCGTTTATAAACTTTATAATGCGGGCATTATTACCGGAAACGATGATTATGGCTCATTCAAGCCGAGGTCAAATATTAATAGAAAAGAAATGGCTGTGATAATAAACCGTATTGTATATCCGTCAAAGCGTGTGTCTTTTACACCTAAAGCCATGAGCGCCGAGGAGCGCAGGATAAAGAGCATTATCAGCAATATGAGTATTAATGAAAAGATTTATCAGCTATTTATAGTGACGCCCGAAAGGCTTACCGGAGGTTCAACTTCGATAGCGGCTGGCGAGGAGATACGAAGCAGTCTTGAACGGTATCCCGTGGGCGGGATTATTTACTTTGCCGTTAATCTTAAAAATCCGGCGCAGACGAAAGCCATGCTTGCAAATACTCAAAAATACGCGGAGCAGATAGAAGGACTGCCTATATTTTTATGTGTGGACGAAGAAGGCGGACGAGTGGCGAGAATCGGTAAAAATGCAGCGTTTAATGTTCCGAAAGTAAAAGCCATGCAGAATATTGGAAGCAAAGAGGAGGCCCGTGCGGCGGGAAGCGCGATAGGAAGCTATCTTTTTGAACTGGGATTTAATTTTGATTTTGCGCCGGTTGCCGATGTGATAACTGTGAACGGAAATACGGATATAGGAAACAGGTCTTTCGGCAGTAATCCGCAAAGAGTCGCGGAGTTTGCTTCCGCTGTGTCGGACGGGCTGCATTCGCAGCATATCATGAGTACATTTAAACATTTTCCAGGCAACGGGGCGACCGCAGCAAATACTCATAAGGGTTTCGCATATACGAATAAAACGTTGGCAGAGCTTTATCAGACGGAGCTTATACCGTTTATGGCGGCGGAGGAAAATGGCGTTGACGCTGTTATGGTGGCTCATATTTCCGTACCGAACGTAACGGGCGACAATACTCCGTCATCCCTTTCGTATTACATGATCACAGAAGTGCTGAGAAAGCAGATTGGATATTCGGGTCTGATAATAACTGATTCGCTGGGTATGGGAGCTGTTTCGAATATTTATAATTCTTCTCAGGCGGCGGTCATGGCGTTTAAAGCAGGAAACGACATGCTGCTGATGCCTCAGGATTTTCATAGTGCAGTAAAGGGAATTTCAGATGCCGTGGAAAGAGGCGAGATAACGGAGCGCAGGATAGACGAATCGCTGTACAGGATAATAAAAGCAAAGTTGGCAATAAAAGATCAGTAATAAATATTAAAATTATTTTTTAGAAAATCGGAGGTTCTTTATATTATTACATTATAAATGATTATAAATTAAATATATATGAGACCGCTTACCTGAGCGATGAACAGGTCGGCAAGTTTAAAAGCGAATTTCGCATTGCATCGCATTACTTTGTGCAGATGACGAAAAAATAGGGGTTACTTGCCAAAGTCTGATACAATAAGGCATGTGCATAAGATACTTTCAGCTTTTGGAGGTGTTGGCAAAAGATGATCGTTTTGAGAAGATATAGCTATATATGAAGTTTTAGATAGAATTGAAAATAGAGTATTTGAGCAAGGGCGTTTAGACGACCTGAAGCGCGATTTAAAAGATAAAGATTACCGCAGGAAACTTTTTGGCGAGATAGCGCCGGAAAATATGATTAATTAGCAGTAAGATACGTAATTGGCAAAATAAAGTGACAGTAAAAGCTTCGCAGTTATAAAATTTATAATTGCGGAGCTTTTTAATGTATAAGAATTGTAATTAAGAAATTTTCAATAATAATATTTTTTACAGAGTTTTAATGTCAATTATATATAAAATAAGCTGCGTTATACTATGGCAGTTATGTTTATTGACAGATAATTTATTTATCGGTATGCATAAATCATACTCCGAAATCTCAGCAAGAACTAAGGGTTTAATGAGAAACAGTAAATGAAACGCACGGAACAGTGTATATAATAAGGCGGCGGAACGCCTTGCGGCAGCTCATTATAGGATTGCGTACCTACAAAAAAACAGAGAAAAAGTTTGGAAATAATACTTGCAATCGGGAAATGATTAGTATATACTATACAAGCGTGTGTAAGGCAGAGTATGTCCCTGTATAGGCGCATATATCGGTCAGAGCTATTGATAACGCTTAGTTTCAGGCAATTCACGCAAATGCGATGATACAGGAAGTTACTGAGCTATCAGATAATTTCTGTGGAGAACTGTCCGCTCGCGAAGCGGGCGCAGGGATCCGGCGTTTTTTATGAGTGTAAAATCGTGAAACACCCGGCAAGGTGTAAACACTGAGATCCCTCGTACAGAAATAGCGAAAACGTACGAAAATCAAGGAGGAAAGACTTATGAGCAGTCAAAAAATAAGAATCAAGTTAAAGGCTTACGATCATAAAGCATTAGATCAGAGCGCAGCCAAGATAGTAGAAACAGCAAAGAAAACAGGCGCTGATGTTTCAGGTCCTATTCCGCTGCCTACTGAAAAGGAAGTTATAACTATCCTCAGAGCTGTGCACAAATATAAGGATTCAAGAGAACAGTTTGAACAGAGAACTCACAAAAGACTTATAGATATCCTGAATCCGGCTCCTAAGACGGTAGACGCTCTTATGAAATTAGATATGCCTGCAGGCGTAGATATCGAAATCAAATTATAAGATTATTGATATATGAAGAACGCCAAAAGGCTTAATGCGGGGTTAAATACAAATTAAAACTTACCGCAATAATATAGATTTTCAAAAGGGTGCGTCAGTTTGCAGAAAAATGTCCGCCGGGTGCAATGGCAATAAATCGCCGGGCAAAAGGCAGAAAACTGTAAATGATGGCGTACTTACGCAAGGATTTCGGTCGTAAAACGGCGGGAATCCCGCTGCATGGAAATCTCCCACAGCAGGTTTCGATATTTGTATAACGCAGATATCAAAGGCTTACTGCTTAGTATGATCGCCTGCGGCGATCCGCTGTAAGAAAGACAGGAGGATTTACAGAATGAACACAATTTTAGGGAAAAAAGTCGGAATGACACAGATTTTTTCCGAAACAGGAATGGCAGTTCCTGTAACAGTTATCGAAGCCGGTCCGGTAGTAGTTACTCAGGTTAAGACTGCTGATACGGACGGCTATGAAGCGATTCAGATCGGTTATGAAGACCAGAAAGCTCACAGAGTTAAGCAGCCTATGAAGGGTCACTTTGAAAAGGCTGGCGCTTCTCCTAAGAAGCATATTACAGAAGTAAGGGTAGAAAACGCTTCTGAATACGAACTTAATCAGGAATTTACAGTTGAAATTTTTGAAGCAGGCAAGAAGCTCGATATTACGGGTATTTCTAAAGGTAAAGGTACTCAGGGTAATATTAAAAGACACGGACACCACAGAGGTCCTATGAGCCACGGTTCCAAGCATAAAAGACTGCCAGGCGGTCTTGCCGCAGGTACGTATCCTTCGAGAGTATTCAAGGGCAACGACGGTCCGGGAAGAATGGGTCGCGAAACTGTAACAGTGCAGAATCTCGAACTCGTAAAAGTAATTCCGGAAAGAAACGTACTTTTAGTTAAGGGTTCCGTTCCAGGAAATAAGGGCGGACTTCTTAAAATCCGTTATGCCGTAAAAGGTCAGGAATAATAAGATTTTCGGAAGGAGGATATATTAAATGGCTAAAGTAACCATGCTTAATATGGCTGGCGAATCAGTTGGAGATATCGAACTGAACGACGAAGTTTTCGGCATCGAAGTCAACGAATTCGCTGTGCATGAAGTAATAAAGAATTATCTTGCAAATCAAAGACAGGGCACTCAGTCTGCAAAGACAAGAGGCGAAGTCAGAGGAGGCGGAAGAAAGCCTTTCAGACAGAAGGGTACAGGCCGCGGAAGACAGGGAAGCAGCACATCTCCTAATCACGTAGGCGGCGGCGTAGTATTCGCTCCGAAGCCAAGAGATTACAGCTATTCGGTTCCTAAGAAGGTAAAAAGACTTGCTATCAAGTCCGTTCTCACTTCTAAGGTTCAGGATAACGAAATAATCGTTTTGGATTCCCTTTCTTTTGAAGCGCCAAAGACAAAAGAAATGATTAAAGTCCTGGAAAACGTAAAGGCTGCAAAGAAGGCTATCATCGTTTTAGACGAAAAAGATGATAACGTTATCAGATCCGCATCCAATATTCCGGGCGTAGAAACTACTCTTGTAAGCACTATGAACACATATGAAGTTCTGAACGCTACAAGTTTTATAGTTACTAAAGACGCGATCAAGAAAATCGAGGAGGTGTATTCATAATGAAAACCCCTTATGACGTAATAATAAAGCCGGTAATCACTGAAAAAAGTATGGATGACGCGGCTCAGAGAAAATACACATTCAAAGTTGCAAAGGATGCAAACAAGACTGAAGTAAAACTTGCCCTTGAAGAAATCTTCGGCATCGAGGTCGAAAAGGTCAACATCATGAATGTAAAAGGCAAGGTAAAGAGAATGGGAAGAAGTGTCGGCAGAACCCCTGATTCCAAGAAGGCGATCGTTACGCTGAAGGAAAACAGCAAGGAAATCGAATTCTTCCAGGGATTATAGGAGGTAACGACTGATGGCTATTAAAAAGTATAAACCAAATACGCCGGGCCAGAGAGGCATGACGGTTTCTGCATTTGAAGAAATCACAAAGTCAACTCCGGAAAAGTCGCTGACAGTTACTCTGAAAAAGCACTCAGGCAGGAATTCAAGAGGTAAGATTACTGTAAGACACAGAGGCGGCGGTTACAGACCTAAGTACAGAATTATAGATTTC
>JAAVYD010000190.1 GCA_022790955.1 Bacillota bacterium | reverse complement strand
GTGCAGCCTGCCCGGTATCCAGGTGGACGGCCCCGGGGCCAAGGTGTGCGACCAGACCTGCTGCAGCTCCTACCGGGAGCGGGGCAGGGGCGGCGCGTCGGCTTCTGTTTCCGGCAGCGCCAGCACAGAAAGCTCCATCACTTGCCACGCCCAGAACTGCGCCTATAACAGCAACTGCAAATGCGGCGCGGAGTGTGTCTGTGTGGGCTGCTGCTGCGACGATGTGTGCTCTAAGAGCGGCACAGAGTGCTGCACCTTCACCTGCCGGTAAGCTTTGTAAAAAAACAGCCCCTGCCATCGGAAAAGGATGGCAGGGGCTGTTTTTTGCGGTCAGGTTTTTTGTTTACCGGAAAGTGCGGCCCACAGCACCGAGCACAGCCCCAGCAACACAGATACAGCCGCCCCGGCGGCATAGTACGATATCCAACTGGCGGGGATGTCGAACATAACGGTTATGATGGGCAGGGGGAGATAACAAAGATGAACAGCGAGGGCGCAGGCATACAGATTTAACAGGAAAGCTGCGTCTCCCGACCTGGCCCGGTTCCAGTAAAACACGCCCAACAGGAACAGCGCCGTGCCCAAAACCCTGCTGGAAACAAGCCACAGCCTGCCGGGAAGCAAAACATAAACCAGTATCAGGACAGCGGCTGTGAGGGGGACGGGCCAAAGGCGGGGCAGAAGCTTTTGGGGCCTCTGCCGGGGCGCAGGCCCGGTTTTCAGAGCGGCACAGAACAGGGCGGCCTGCAAAAAAACCAAGAGATATTCTATAGGAAAATTTCCCCAATACTCGTCAAGCATCAGCATAGTGTACTCCAGAACGAAGCATAGCAGAATGCTGTGCCGGAAAATTTGCCCGAAAGCTTTTCTCCTGATTTGAGAGCGGATAACGTCCGTCATTTTTGCCACACCTCCATTTCAGCTTATGGCATAGGAGTTTCACGGCGTTCAGGATGCAAAAACAATATACCCTCTTCTGAAAATAAGTATAACAGCAGCAAGCGTATATTGTCAACACTTTTCCATGTGTTTTGAAAAATTTAGCGAAATTGCCAGCTTTTAAGATTAGCGCTTCTGTCATATGGATTTTTGCAGGAAGTATAGTCCGCTGAGCACTGCCAGATGAACCGGATACAGGATATACAGCAAACAGCGGGGCGCGCGCCTGCCCTTCTCCCCGTTATAAAGCAGCAGGGGTATGGCGGCGAACACCGCCCAGATTTGGAAAAGGCTGTGGTGGTGCCAGCAGTAAAGCAGGGTGCAGCCTGTCAGCACCAGCGGGATGGCCCAGCGCTTTTCCCGGGTGCTGTAAAACAGCACT
>JAAVYD010000189.1 GCA_022790955.1 Bacillota bacterium | reverse complement strand
CAGAGGGGAAATCTGTCTATTTGGCATACCCCAAATGTGTCTGCGGCCGCCAACATTAGCCTATGGGGAAGCTGAGCATCCTGTTTTTGCCATCTTTCCCGCAGTAAGCCTTATGTTGTTGGTGCTAACTTAATGACATTGCTTCTCTATCTGTAACCAAATCCACCACAAATTTTCAGTTCAGCGATACGCCACTTAAGAAGATATAAGCCAAATCGGAGAGACTTTGTTGGTTGTCTGCTCCGAAATGGCTTGTCCTATATATACATCAGCTTACTTTATTGTCTTCTAAATACTTTTTTACTTCTTCATCCGTTGCATAGTAAAACATGAAACGTCCTTTATATGGGGTAGTGACTTTGCCTGAAAGATGATTAAGTATTGAGTAAAATGCCGATTTATCATTCTTCGTAACATTAAATTCAATATATAATGCCTTTGCCGCTTCAGTAATCGACGAATAGATGTTTGCTTGTTTATTTCGCAAATCAATAATCTTTATAGTTTTCTCATGTTTACAGATGATCCTTCTAAAGATACTTAACTGTTCTTTCGAAAAACTGCTCTTATGGCTGTAATACCATTTGTACAAATCAACTCCTTTATATATACGATTTTTTTTACTTAACACTATGCCTTCACTTAACGCTTGTTGTGCTAAATGAAGTTTGTCATCATATCGCTTTTGGGATTTTCTAACTGTAACATCTATACCAAGACTGCCTAATTTTCTTACTTGTTCATCCGTTAATTTACCAATCTTATAATCGTAAGTTAATAAATTATATATGTGTCCTATTTTATATTCACCTATTACATCATTGTTTTTTATATCAACATGACCATATTTTTGTTTATAAATCAAAGCCATGCTATAAAACTCATCAAACCTACTAACTTTTTCATCGAATAAAGTAGGTATCATTCTTAGTAAATTTTGTTTCCATTGTGGATAATTTGACATATAATTCTTATAATTATATATCCTTCCTATTAATTCTCTTTCTTCTTTATTTTCACTACATATACTAGGTAGCCTGTCGTTTTTCTCGTAAAATGCAATACAGTCAAACACATTCTTTTCAAATCTATATTTGAGAACATCCCATATAAAATTATTCTCATCAAGTAATTGCTTTCGTTCTTCTTGTAACACACCATTATCTAAATTGCTTCTTTGATTCTTGCACCAATTATTCAATTTTTTATATTCTTCTGTTTTCGGCACATCACCATGACCATTTTCTTTATAAAATTTGCAATATTCTTGGAACATTACATCCCAATTACCTTCCAACCTCCCCTCAATCTCCTTAAATCCACTAACCACATCCATAAATTCATCCATCACAATAAATTCATCCACATTAAAACCAACTTCATATTCCTTACCCTCTTTTTCACATTCTTTCTTCTGCTTTTCAATTTCTCCCCTTAATTCATTTGGAAAACTAAGATTAGCAGCATCAGAAATAAACTGGCTATTTGCAACCAAATCAAATATCAACGGTATAGTTTTCTTACCACAAGCAAATGCACGTCCAATCATCTGGAAATACATATTCGCACTAATTGTCTCCCTGAGCATGATTACACCATCAATATCACCATGAATGCCCTCTGCAAGCATATTGACTGACAGGCACAACTTGATTCCATCTTCTGTATCCTTTTTAAATGCCCCAAATTCCTTATCTTTATCTGTATTTTTACAATGTACTTCATATAATCTGACCGTAAATCCAGCATCAAGAAACCATTTTTCTATTACTGGCTTCATTGCTCTTAAATGTGTGGTATTTTTCAGAAATACAACAAACTTCTCGTTGCCACTTACTACATATTTCTTAAAAATATCTGATATACCATGCCCCTTGTCCAAATTCTCTTTTAAAATTTTCAATTCCTTTAACAGTTCTTTTTTCTCTTCATCACTGTTACAGCTTCGTTCTATTTTCTTATTCAAACTTTCCGTATCTTTCTCATACGAGTAGACACCACAAACGTATCTCGCCAT
>JAAVYD010000064.1 GCA_022790955.1 Bacillota bacterium | reverse complement strand
TATAATCAATAAATAGTATTTAATATTATCAATAACGCAATATACTTCTAAACAATAAAAGTGATTTATAGTAAAATTACAAAATGACTCATTATACAATCATATTATTATCTATTAATGCTGTATATTGTATTACTTTCTGTTGATGATACAATATATTGATATTGAGTATCTAATTTTTATTAGCACAACGCGTTAAATATGATAATTCACGAGAATACGATTAATACAAAATTATATATTAAGCGAGGTGCAATTTGGCTGTAAAGAAAACTCAGGTTCACGGCTTTAAGCGGATTCAGTCGGATCTGAAACAGGATGTGAACGGCGTGATGCTGTTTTACGGCAGAGAGGATTATCTGATTCGATGGTCCGTGGATCAGATAAAAGATAAATATATAAATCCGGCGGTTGAAATGTTCGACTTTGTAAAGTTTGACGGTTCGGAGGTTTCTGCAGGAATTGTTATAGAAGCGTGCGAAACGATGCCTATGATGTCCGAAAAACGAGTCGTTCTTGTTGAGGATTTTGATATGGCTCGCGAAGATGCCGGCGAACTTGCCGAGTATTTCGCAGAATTTCCGGAATCTACAGTGCTGATTTTGGTATGCAAAGTTCCGGATAAGAGACTTAAACTGTTTAAAGCTGTAAAAAAATACGGCTCGGAATACGAGTTTGGGATTCTTGACAATTCTCTTTTAAAATCTTTTATCATAAAGCGTTTAAGGAATGAAGGCAAAAAGTTTGAATCGGATGTTCCGGATATTCTCTCGGAGTTATCCGGTTATTATGATAAGGATTCGGATTATACTATAGACAATCTTATTAACGATATCGCAAAGATAGTTTCACACAGCGGCGATGTGATAACCGTGCAGGATGTAGAGAGCACTGTTGCATCGAACGAGGAGAGAGATGCATTTGCCTTTGCATCCGCAGTAGCTGAAGGAAAGAAAAACGATGCGCTAAGGCTGTTAGGCGTGCTCTTGTCGTACGGAGAAAACACTTTTAAAATATTAGGACTGATATGTTCTCAGTTTGAAACTATGCTTCTTATAAATGAAATGCGCGCAGACGGTTTTACACAGGCGCAGATGCATGCGAGGCTCGGAATCCACGAATACAGGATAAAAAAGACAGCTCCTATGGCTGCAAGGTACAGCAGCGGCAAACTCAGGGATATTTTAATGAAAGCCTATACGGTTGATCGGGAGATAAAAACTGGATTGATTGAACCGGAACTGGCGCTGGAATTATTTGTATCAAGAGTGTGATTCGCATGAAGCCGGGATTTTTATTAATATACAGGCGCGCTGCAAGAGTCAGCGTTTGGTATTAATATAAAATGAAGAAAATTAATTTGCTTGGAGAAATCAAGTATTATTAAGGAATAGAATATTAAGCTGCGTGCGGTATGAAATATACTGCATGATTTTAGTAAATATGTTCGGCGGCAGAGCTGCTGAAGAAAACGGAGGAAAGATGGCAAGACATATAAATACGAATTGTGTACAGGCAGGATATGAACCAAAGAACGGAGAAGCGCGCGTTCTTCCTATTTATCAGTCCACTACTTATAAATACGAATCCAGCGAGCAGATGGGAAGGCTTTTTGATCTGGAGGAAGCAGGATATTTTTACACCAGGCTCCAGAATCCTACAAACGACGCGGTGGCTGCGAAGATAGCTGCTCTTGAGGGCGGTACTGCCGCTATGCTTACCTCCTCCGGACAGGCTGCGAATTTTTATGCAATGATAAATGTGTGTTCGGCGGGCGATCATATAGTAAGTTCGGCGGCTATTTACGGCGGTACGTTTAATCTCATTAACGTAACTATGAAGAAGCTCGGTATAGACGTAACTTTTGTAGAGCCGGACTGCAGCGAAGCGGAGCTTGACGCAGCGTTTAAGGAAAATACGAAGTGCGTGTTTGCCGAGAGCATTTCAAATCCGTCTATGGTAGTTCTTGATTTTGATAAATTCGTAAATGCTGCTCACAGTCACGGAGTTCCTATTATAGTAGACAATACGTTCCCTACGCCTGTAAACTGCAGACCGTTTGAGTACGGCGTGGATATTGTTACTCACAGCACTACAAAATATATGGATGGTCACGCTACCAGCGTCGGCGGAGCTATAGTTGAGGGCGGAACTTTCGACTGGCTGGCTCATAAGGATAAATTTCCGGGAATGACTGAGCCGGATGAATCTTATCACGGAATATGCTACGCGCAAGTATTCGGGAATACTGCGTTCATCAATAAAGCTACGGCGCAGATCATGAGGGATCTGGGTTCTATTCCGTCGCCGAATAACGCGTTCCTGCTGAATATAGGTCTTGAAACTCTGTTTTTGCGTATGGAACGCCACTGCGAAAACGCGCAGAAAGTGGCTGAATTCCTGCAGTCCGACGACCGCGTTGTCTGGGTGGAATATCCGGGCTTAAAGGAAAGCAAATATCACGAAAGAGCAAAGAAATACATGCCGAAAGGCACCTGCGGAGTTGTTTCGTTTGGCGTAAAGGGCGGCAGAGAAGCGGCTACAAAGTTTATGGATAGCCTTAAGCTCGCAGCTATCGTTACTCACGTTGCCGACGTGAGAACCTGCGTGCTCCACCCTGCAAGCACTACGCATCGTCAGCTTACGGACAGTCAGTTAGATGAGTGCGGTGTTTCTCCTGATCTTATCAGGCTTTCTGTTGGAATAGAGTATATAGATGATATTATAGAAGATCTTAAACAGGCGCTTGATCAGATTTAATATTTAATGATTATAACCGCAGCAGCCATAATGCGCATACAGCGCTACCGGTTCAGAAAATTCACTGATGGGTTTTTAAGAAGTAAGGTTTGAGGCGGTATTGCAGGACTGATTTTATGAAGTTTTCAGGATCATCAATATTAATATTAACATTAATATAATCTTGCCTGATATGGAACCCGTCTCTTAGGCGGCGGGTTCCATATCCGACTTTCAGTGAGAGTTATAATCTCCCACTGAAACTCTGAGGAGCAAAGCTCTATGGCGGTTGCAATCGTCGCAGTGTGATTAAGCAAGCTTATCACTCTTTGCTCCGATTTAAATAAATATTGTTGAGATAAATAATATAGAAAATACATTATAATATTATAATTTAACGAAATATAAATTTTCGATATAATAAATGGGATCGCTTTCAGCGGTTTTAAAGGCTGTTATAAGGATCGTGTTTATTTTATTTGGAGGTCGTCTTATGAGTAATTGGAAAGAGTATTATAACAGCAGGCTGTGCAGCGCTCAGGAGGCAATACAGATTATAAAGCCGGGAGATCATGTTGTATTCAGTCACTGCATAGCGGAACCGCAGGTGATGATAGACGCGCTCATAGAAAACGCGGAGTCTTTTCACGATGTTACGATACATCATATGAATACGATAGGAAAGGGTGAATACGCAAAGCCTGAGTATAAAGACAATTTTCACTTTGACGGCTGGTTTTTAAGCCCGTCTACAAGAGCGTGCGTGAGTCAGGGCTACGGAGATGTTACCGTTAATCATTATTATCAGGCTACGGAATTTCTTAAACGGGGATATTTTCCCGATGATGTGCTCATAGCCATGGTTTCGCCGCCGAACGAAAAGGGTTACGTCAGCTGCGGAGTTTCAGTAGATTATACAAGACCGGCTTTTGATTACGCCAAGAGAATAATAGCTCAGGTAAACGAGCATATGCCAGTTACATACGGCGATACGATGGTTCATGTGAGCAAGATAGACAGATTTGTGGAAGCGAGCCAGCCTCTGCCGGAGCTTCCGCCTCCGCACCTCGGCGATGCGGAGCTCGCTATCGGGGAAAACTGCGCTTCTCTTATCCCGGACGGTGCGACCATCTCTCTCGGCGTGGGTTCAATTCCGGACGCAGTGTGCTATTCGCTCAAGAATAAAAAAGATCTGGGCGTATTTTCCGATATGTTTTCAGACGGCGTGGTGGAGCTTTATAAAGACGGAGTTATAACTAATAAATATTGTACGACAGATCCTGATGTAATGACGGTTTCATTCGTTATGGGTACGAAAAAGCTGTATGATTTTGTAGACAAAAATCCTGTCGTGCGTTTTAAGTCGGCGGAATACTGCAATCATCCGTATATGATAGCTCAGCAATCTCAGATGTGTATAGTTAATTCCAGCGTCGGCGTCGATCTTATGGGACAGATCGTGTCTGCGAGTATCGGGGAATTTCAGCTTTCCGGCGTAGGCGGTCAGCCGAGCCTTACCAGAGGCGCGACCATGTCTAAGGATAGAAAGGGTAAAGGTATCATTGCTATGGCTTCCAGCGTTCCGGATTTTTCTGGAAAGCTCGTATCCAAGATAACGCCGTTTATAGATCACGGAGCGGAGGTCAGCATGACCCGTGAAGACGCGAATTACGTCGTTACCGAAAACGGAATAGCTTATCTGAAAGGAAAATCTCTTGAGGATCGTTCGAGAGAGCTTATAAATATAGCTGATCCGAGATTTAAAGATGAGCTTATCGAGGAGTTCGAGAGAAGGTACAGAACTAAGTTCAAGGTGCATAAGTAAAATTAAGATCATAAAATAAGTTTAAGATCAGGCGGTATAACCTTGCTGCAGAGGTTATACCGTCTTTTCTCGTTTTTGCGCCGTTGGCAGTAAAAATAATTATGTACCGAGCGGCGGTCGTATTTTTAATGGGCAAACAGTGATCTTATTAATACTTATGCGGGAAAGTTTTTATCCTTGACATTTAGTACGGTTTTGGAATATATTATAAATGGTACATAATTAGACTAAATGAGAGGTGACAGTTATGGATTTTAATGAAGAAGTTCTGGAACAGTTGAATCGATTTTACGATGTATGGCATGAATGTGATTACGCGTACGAAGTATGGGCAAAAGAACACGGAATATCTGTAAACGCTCTGTTTGTGTTATCTGCGATTTACGAATGCGCGGAGGACTGTACGCAGAAAAATATAAGCCAGAGATGGCTGATACCTAAGCAGACGGTCAATATGATATTAAAGGATTTTATAACAAAAGGACTGGTTGAACTTGTTCCCATGCATGAGGACAAGAGAAATAAACTTATAAGATTTACAGAATCGGGAAAAGAATATGCGGACGGCATTCTTTCGGAGCTGCGCGAAACGGAATTGTTTGTTATAGATGAAATGGGAATAGAGCGTATGAAGCTGCTTAACGATAATGCGGCTTTATTTGCGGAGCTTTTTAATAAGAACAGGAGGCATAAGCAATAATGGGAAAAACGAATAATATAAAAATTTTTTTTAAATATGTTATTCCTTCTGTATTATCATTTGCATTATCCGGCGTGTATGCGATAGCAGATGGTTTCTTCGTGGGAAATTGTATCGGAGATATTGGGCTTTCAGCCATTAACGTCGCATATCCTATCGTTGCCATGATCCAGGCGATAGGTACGGGAATCGGCATGGGCGGGGCGGTTTATTATTCTATAAACAGAGCGGAGAAAAAAGAAAAAAACGCGCGGGAATTTACAGCGGGCGCGTTATGGCTTCTGATTATTTTCAGTATTCTTTTAACATTATCGATATTTTTTATGAACAGCGCGCTTTTAAGATTGCTGGGAATGGAAGGAGAACTGCTTTCACTGGGCGAGGAATATATCGCTATAATCGCTTTAGGTTCGGCGCTTCAGGTGTTCGGCACGGGATTCGCTCCATTTATACGTAATTACGGCGGCGCGTTTTATGCAATGATCTCTATGATAGCGGGATTTGCAGCGAATATAATTCTCGATTATCTTTTTGTCTGGGTTATGGATCAGGGCGCTGCGGGAGCAGCGTGGGCGACCGTTATCGGGCAGGGCGTTACAATGATTATGGCGCTGATCTATTTACTGCTCAAAAAACAGTTTACGCTGAAAATTCCGTTTTCAAAGATAGGAAAAGTTTCGGCTTCTATTATAAAAATCGGTATTGCGCCTTTTGGGCTTGCCATGACTCCTAATATATCTTTGATAATTATAAACCGTTTTTCCATATCATACGGCGGTGAACAGGCTGTAGCCGTTTATGCGTGCATAGCTTATATTATATGTGTAATATATCTGATACTGCAGGGCGTTGGGGACGGCAGCCAGCCTTTGCTAAGTCAGTATTACGGTGAAAAGGATATTGACAGAATGAAAAATATCAGGAAACTGGCGTATGGATTTTCGTTATTTCTGTCCCTGATGGGCTGTATCGTTATGTATGCGGCAAAGGGAAATCTCGGAACATTATTCGGTACGTCTTACGAAGTTAATTTGGAAATCGGGAAAATAATGCCGCTATTTCTCATTTCAGTACCGTTCGTAGCTATAAACCGTATTACGACTGCCAGCTTTTATGCAACGGAAAAAAGCGTTTATTCTTACATACTGACCTTTATAGAACCGTTGTTTATGATGATATTAATGTTAATTTTGCCGCCTTTGTTCGGAGGACAGATTATGATTTGGTGGAGTACGGTTTTTGCAAGAATATTATCGGCTGTTTTAGCTTTAATTTTAAAACAGCGCGCAGATAAATGGGAAATTGTTTAGAATAAAGAAAGTAGGAAAACATAAAATAATTATGGACAACTTTATATTATTGTAAATACCTGGAAACAGGAGGAGATGATTTAATGTCAGGGCGCATATATTTTTTTATTACTGCTGCGGCTGATGTGGTTTGCCGCTGCATCATCAAATAGTTAGATAGTAATGATAAGAGCGGCAAATAGCCTGCTGGGCGCTTTGCCGATTATAAAAATTTATCCTTATCAATCATTATTTAAGAGCCGGATACCGCAAGCCTATATACGCAAAAAATGCAGTCAGCGGCTCTTTATAAGAGTAAAACGGAGGAATTTCAGAATTTAGTAAGGATTGTGCGGTAGAAAGATAAATATATCAATCTTAAAATCCCAGATTTTCTCCTACGAGTATGACTTTTATTTTTCCGGCAGGGCGCGATATCCTTGTGGTTACAAAATATGCGCAGATACTGTCCGTGCTTGTACAGTTTGAACATAATCCCGTTTCGCTGCAGGGAGTTTTTACGCCGCTGAACCGCTGCATATTAGCAGGGGCGGCAAGGTTTCTTGCGCGTTTCCAGGCGTCCTCCACTGTTTTTTCGATTTTGTTCATGCCGGCTATGACTATAACGTTGGTCGGACCGTATATCATTGCTGCGACACGGTTGCCTGTACCATCAATATTTACGAGCTGTCCGTCCTCGCTTGCTCCGTTGCAGCTCATAAGATAAGTATCCGAAAGAAGCGCTTTTTTCATAAGTTCGGTGCGTTCTTCCTGAGATTTTGCTGTGCTTCTGTCTATTACTTTATAGCCATTTTCTTTAAGATAGTCCGTGAGTCCTATTTCTTTTAAAGTTTCCGAACCTCCCCAGGATATCACATGATCTTCAGGTATAAGTTCGATGGCTTTTTCTAATGCTTCATCCACCGTACTTACATAGTATGCGTCGAAGTGATTTTTTTTAAATGCGGCTGCTATGCGCGGACCGATCATATCGTATCTCTTTTTAACTGCTTTGTGTAACTGCATTTTAACCTCCGTTATTGTACTAATATTTTAAAAATTGCTCGGTATATAGCGAACTGTTATAATATGGATTTCTTTCTTTTTATTTAGAACTCGATAAATTATAATATAGTTTTTTACAAATAACTGGCGGTAATTTCCGTTTGCACAGGCTTCAATACGGCGAATCGAGCCGCGCTCAGGAAATTGTTCTAAACTTAAAATTGCATTTTCTAACTCGCTGATTAAGTGTAATGCTATGCTTGGATTTAGTAGATTTTTTGCAATATAAGTATAGATATCTTCTAAATCTTGAGCAGCGCGTGCATAAAGTTTTATTATAAATTTATCCAAAATGTTTCCTTTTTAAAAGTGATAGTGTTTCTCTTGCATCCAACAGAACACCATTAATATTATATTCCTTTTCGGCTTCGTAAATCGCAGCGTCTGTTCGTATCGTTTCTATCATTTCTTCATAGGTTTCGATGCTCATGATCACTAAATCTCCATAACCGTTTTTTGTGATAAAAAGCGGTTCATTCTTTGCATGGCAAAGTTCGGAAATTTCCGTGGTATTTCTCAGATCTGTAATTGGTCTAATCTGTGGCATATTAACGTCTCCTTTTTTTGTACATAATAATAACATAATTATATGTAAATCTCAAGGCGGTTATATGGAATGATATATAATCTATTAATATTTATAATTGTATCTGATTTTATTAATATATTATACCCCCAAATACCAATAATTACAGTTTTATTACTGTTACGTGGGAAAGATTGACACGCTAATTAGATTGGAATAAACTGAGAAACATGGGGAATAGTTTTAAAGCGGAGTAAATCATGCTAAGCTCGCTTGTCATAAAAGATGAGAACGTCTTCAACAGGCATCCAGATTTATCCGCAGGATTTCAGCGAAAGCTTATAATTCAATCGCCGAAAGTCAAAAATATAACCCGCTGTCTGCAGAAGGGGAATATTTGACGTTTGTTATATTATTTTTGTTATGAAACCAGCAAGTTAGAGTTAATACCGAATATCCAGGGGATACATATGAAAAGAAAAATTATCAGTATATTTATGTCAGCATGTTTAGGGTTTACTGCGTTTATTACCGGACCGCTTTGCTGTGCGGATATTGCCGGATATGCAGTTTACGCAGAAAGCGGAGATCAAAATGAGGACGAGCTGTCTGATCCTGCGGATCAGCAGGACGGTACGCCTGCGTCGGGAGGCGGCGATATTCTTTATACATGGGATGGAAGACCTATACAGGAAGATCCGGGAGCTGCCGCTGTGCCCAGTGTTCAGCCGAGCGCAAACGCTCAGTTATACGAGCTTTTGAGGAATACGCCGAATATTTATGAAAAGCAGGAAGGCAGCGGAAAATGTACCCTCGCTTCAGCGGTAATGATGCTCAGGCAGAAATCCATCATCGAGAATAACGCTACATGGGGCAATATAACTCAAAAGAGCCTTGCAAAAGTCGGTTGGATCGGCGGTATAGGCATGCGTCATTCATATACTTTCTACGGCATGGGAGTTTCTTATCAGAATCTTAATGTGTCGGATAAAAAACAGGCGCTCATAGATCTGCTCGAAGCGCATCCGGAAGGACTTGAAGTTTACGAAAGAGGTCTGCCTCACGCTATTCTTTTAACAAGATACGTGCCGGAAGAAGATACTTTTTACTGTGCGGATCCGGGACTTTCTACAGAGGAAATGAAACTTGAAGATTCATGGCTGAGAAAGATTTCATCGAATGCAGATCAGCAGGATATCATAAACGCGATAGACGCCTACTGGTATGTTTCATCGTATAAATATATGGAGATTCCGGAGTACGGCGCGGCGCCTGATCCGGTTGAGCCGGAAGAACCGGACGAACCCGATATAAACGATCCGAATTATATTCCGGATAATATAGACCCTATAACGGGCGAGCCGATCGTGACAGATCCTGCTGTTGACCCGATTACAGGGGAGCCGATTGTAGACGTTCCGACAACGGATGTTCCGAGCGATCCTGATATTGATCAGCCGGACGCAGATAATAACGGTGATATTTCTGCGGGCCCGGATAAAACGGATTCCGAGCCTAAATTCAGCAGGGTCGGCAGTTATGTCAGCGGACAGTTTGCAGACGTAGTCGAAGAAGAATGGTATATAGATTATATAAAAGCCGTTTATGAGATGGGAATCATGAAGGGTATGACGGATTCGGAATTCGGAGTAACCAAGAATCTAACCATAGCTCAGGCTATCACCATGGCTTCCCGTATATTCAGTACATATGAAAACGACGGTTTCCAGTTTGTTCAGTCAGATGACGAAAATTGGTTTATGACTTATGTGGATTACGCCGCTAAGAATGCAATTATTACTTCCGAATACAGCGGAGCTGCGGATTATAATGCTACGGCAACAAGAGCGCAGTTTGCTGAAATTATGGGCGGAGCTATATCAGACGGCGAGCTTCCAGTAATTAATAATATTAATGACGGAGATATACCGGATGTATCGCCTGATACCGATCAGGGAAAAGCTATTTACAGGCTTTACCGCGCAGGGATTCTTACGGGAGATTCAAGCGGAGAATTTATGCCGGATGCAAATATCACAAGAGCTCAGGTTGCGGCGATTATGGCAAGGATCGCGGACGCGGGACTCAGAGTAAAATTGGCATAGATGCAGTTGACAAGAATAATAATTAGTGTTACTATTAATCCACCGAATATTTTTAATCTGCGCAAGCGGATCATCTTTGGTAAAATTTAATATTAAGATCTTCAGGGCAGGGTGTGATTCCCGACCGGCGGTATAGCCCGCGAGCGAAAGCTGATCCGATGAAATTACGGAGCCGACAGTAAAGTCTGGATGAAAGAAGATATGCAATATATTTCTTTTGAATATGTTTATTTAATTTGCAGATTCATAATTTTATATGATTTTACAGCCCTGGTTTACAAATGTGAATCGGGGCTTTTATATTGCATGAAAACTGAAGAAATTATAGTCTGCGTATCTGAGAGCCGTTAAAAAAGAAGCGAGGGAAAATGCAGCGTGATAAGACAGAACACAGGTGGAATTATTGCTCGTCAAGGGCAACAACGCATACCGCAGCAGTTTATCCGTCGAACTTTACTGATTTTTGAGTGCGCTGACTATATATTGCATAGAAACTGAAGAAAATGTATCAGTAGATTGCAGAGGTAATGTATGACGGATAGAGATACGGACAAAAAATATATGGAGATGGCTGTCAGGCTTGCCGCGAAAGGTATGGGCAGAGTGAGTCCGAATCCCATGGTGGGAGCCGTGATAGTAAAAGATGGAGATATTATCGGCGAAGGCTGGCACGAATATTGCGGCGGACTGCACGCAGAGCGAAACGCGCTGAAAAACTGCAAAGAGCGGGGAAATGATCCTGAGGGCGCGACTATGTATGTGACTCTTGAGCCTTGCTGCCATTACGGAAAAACGCCGCCGTGTACGGAGGCTGTTATAGAAAACGGGCTTTCAAGAATTGTTTTTGGGGCATGGGATCCGAATCCGCTGGTGGCGGGAAAAGGAATACAGCTCCTCAAAGACGCAGGCGTACATGCGGAGGGTCCGGTACTCGAAGCGGAATGTCTTAAAAGAAATGAAATTTTCTTTCATTATATAACTACAGGTACGCCGTATGTCATAATGAAATATGCCATGACTGCGGACGGCAAAATAGCAGCTCATACGGGAGATTCCAGGTGGGTGACTTCTGAACAGGCTCGTCAGCATACTCATCTGACGAGAAAACAGGTATCGGCGATAATGGTAGGTATCGGTACTGTGCTGGCGGACGATCCCATGCTTAACTGCAGACTGGCGGAAGATTCAGAGGAGCAGATTTCTTTCGATCCGATCAGGATAATATGCGACAGCAAGCTGCGGATTCCTTGGGATTCCAAGATAATTAAGACTGCGGAATATATCAGAACCATTATCGTATGCGTCGAAACGCAGGAGCAGGAAGTGAAAAGCAGATCGGAAGTTTTGCAGAATGCAGGCGCCGAGGTGCTCGAAGTGAGCGCGGACAAAAACGGCAGAATAGATATGAAGGAGCTCATGAAAAAGCTGGGCGAGATGAAGATAGACAGCGTTCTTCTTGAAGGCGGTTCAGAAATTCATTTTTCTGCGCTGGAAGCGGGGATAGTGTCTAAGGTTCAGGTTTATATGGCGCCGAAGCTCATAGGCGGCGCGGCTGCAAAAACTCCGATAGGCGGAGCAGGCATAGATAAAATGGCTGACTGCGTTATGCTTGCCGGACCTGAGATTACGATTCTCGGCGATGATATTTTGTTGGAATATACTATTAAATGATCCGGGAGGATATAGATGTTTACAGGAATTATTGAGGAAGTCGGGGAAGTCGTGTCCGTAAAGCGGGGCAAGGTTTCTTCCAGATTGAAAATAAAGGGCGGAAGGATATTTGACGATATTAATCTCGGCGACAGTATCGCAGTGAACGGCGTATGCCTTACGGCGTCGGCGCTTGACAGAGATACCTTTGAGGCGGACGTTATGGCAGAAACCCTCAGACGGACGAATCTGGGAACGTTCGGACCGGGAACAAAAGTAAATCTGGAAAGGGCTATGGCTGCGGGCGGCAGGTTCGGCGGTCATATCGTTTCCGGGCATATAGACGGAACGGGCAGAATTTCCGCGATGGTTAGAGAAGAAAATGCTGTGTGGGTCACCATTCTCACGGATTCAGGCATTTTGAAATATATCATTGAAAAAGGTTCCGTTGCTATCGACGGTATAAGCCTTACGGTGGCAGAGGTCGGATCTGGATATTTTAAAGTGTCCATTATACCTCATACTGGCGAGGAAACTATCTTGCTTAAAAAGCGCGAGGGCGATATAGTAAATCTGGAAAACGACATCGTAGGAAAATATGTGGAGCATCTTATGAATTTTACAGCGGATTTTCAGGGTTCTGAGGCTGCCGCAGGCAAAACCGCTGGCAGCTCAGGAAATATAAGCGCGGGATTTTTGGCGGAAAATGGATTTATTTAGGCTTTAGTATTAAATTTTCAGAGTTTAGCTATAAGTCGGCAATAATTTAGTAATGATATTTTAACGCCGGCTAAGATTTAGAAAAATAAGATTTAGCTGGTAAAGGAATAATAATTTTATAATTATAAACTGTTTTACATGCAGGAATTGATATATTAATATAATAAAGATTAGTATTTAAGGGAGGAATTTTAATTATGTTCAGGTTTAACAGTATAGAGGAGGCTATTGAAGATCTTAAGTCCGGTAGGATTATTGTTGTGACAGATGATCCTGAAAGGGAAAACGAAGGCGATCTGATATGCGCTGCGGAGTTTGCGACTAAGGCGAATGTTAATTTTATGGCGACTTACGCCAAAGGTCTGATTTGTATGCCTATGAGCGCGGCTATGTGCAGGAAGCTGGAGCTGCCGCAGATGGTAGACGATAACACGGATAATCACTGTACAGCGTTTACACATTCCATAGATCATATAGATACGACTACGGGAATATCGGCTGCGGAGCGGTCGTATACGGCTATTAAATCCGTAGAGGACGGCGTAAAGCCGGATGATTTCAGGCGTCCGGGTCACATGTTCCCGCTGGAAGCCAAAGATGGCGGCGTTTTTGAGAGGGACGGTCATACTGAGGCTACGGTAGACCTTATGAGAATTGCGGGACTTAAAGAGGTCGGACTTTGCTGCGAGATTATGAGAGAGGACGGTGAGATGATGAGGACTGCGGAGCTTACGGAATTTGCTCAGCTTCATAATCTCAAGTTTATAACTGTTAAAGCTCTCAAAGAATACAGAAAGAAACATAGTATCTAAGGGGGAAGGTCTTATGACAAGTGATTTATGCAAGGCCGGTGTGATGATCGAGCATGAGGACGCTAAAAATCGGTCGAATGAAATGGCTGCTGATACCGAGCATATAATGGAACGGGTAATAACCGCTAATCTTCCTACTAAGTATGGAGATTTTCTGATACACGGTTTTGAAAACAGACTGAACGGAGAACATCATGTGGCGCTTACTCTGGGCGACGTCAGCAATGGTGAACCTGTGCTTGTAAGGGTACATTCGGAATGTTTGACGGGAGATGTTTTCGGATCTGCAAAGTGCGACTGCGGGGATCAGTTTGATGCTGCTATGAAAGTAATAGCGGAAGAAGGTCGCGGGATTATGATATATCTCAGGCAGGAGGGCAGAGGAATCGGGCTGATTAATAAGCTCAGGGCGTACAGTCTTCAGGATCAGGGCATGGATACTGTGGAGGCTAATGTGGCGCTCGGATTTCCTGCAGATATGAGGGATTATACTGTAGGGGCGGAGATGCTTACGAGTCTTGGAGCAAAGCAGCTCAGGCTGCTTACGAATAACCCGGACAAGGTTTACAGTCTGGAAAAGTTCGGTCTGGAGATTATCGAGCGAGTTCCTATCGAAACCAGACATAAGAGTGCCAGCGATGCATATATGAAAACCAAAAAAGCCAAGATGGGGCATATTTTAAAGACGTATTAGTTTTATATTAATATTAATACAAAACTGCAATGAAATCGGGCGGTCATCTTTATAAAAATTTTAAAGTGTTAATATATAACTTAGCTGTATAAAAAATATTTCAAATTAAATTATCAGGAAAATAATATAGATCAGCGTTTGTTACTGCGCGGTCGGATGATAAAGGAGAAAGAAATGAATAAGAATATTAATATAATTGAAGGAAAATTAGTTGCCGACGGAATGAAGATAGGTATAGTTGCTTCAAGATTTAATGAATTTATAGTGTCAAAGCTGATCGACGGAGCTATCGACGGTCTGGTTCGTCATTCCGTTAAGGAAGAAGATATAACTCTCGCCTGGACTCCGGGAGCCTTTGAGCTGCCTATGGCTGCAAAAAAGATGGCGGAAACGGGTAAGTATGACGCCGTTATCTGCCTGGGAGCTGTAATCAGAGGCGCTACAAGTCATTATGACCTGGTCTGCAACGAAGCTGCCAAGGGCATAGCCCAGACTTCGCTCGCAATTGGAATACCTATTATGTTCGGCGTTGTGACTACTGAGAATATAGAGCAGGCGATAGAACGCGCGGGAACAAAGGCAGGCAATAAAGGCTACGACTGCGCGCTGAGCGCTATCGAAACTGTAAATCTTTACAGAAATTTATAAAATTTAATGGATACTGAATTTTGAAAGTTTACAATTCAAGCATAGCATTAATATTTTGATAAATTTAATTTTATGAGTTTTAGAGCAAAATCAGAAAATAAAGAAAATGCAGGCTTATTAACAGAAATAGGCGATTATTCTATAAAAGGACAGAGAAAATATTTGTTATAGCTGATAAAAACGTTGCTGCCCCGAAATCTTTGTGATTTCGAGGCAGTCTTTGCATAATAATATTGTATTTAAGAAAGGAGATAATTTGTAAGTAAATAGAAAATATTATGTATTTATTATTTTGCGGGACGCGGAATTACGCAGTCCTGGCATCGCACTGCGCTGAATCCTCTGCAGGTTTCGCACTTGCCGTAAGGTTCGCAGTCCATATTACATTCGTCGGGCTCTATCTGCCTTTTTTTCATTTTACAATAATGAGTGAAAAAATCACCTGTATCCGCATTGTAATGCGTGTCTTCTAAATATTCGCATATGAAGAATGTAACATCGCCGCTATCAGTGGTATTATATCTGCCGCGAAACCACATGTCCGCTGTCATATTCGATTTGGATGTAATTGTATTATTAGCGCTCATGAAAACCTCCGGTGTAATTTGTTGGCATAACAACTAATTATGATATCAGTATATCATATTATGTTCATTTTGTATATGAAAGTTTGGATGAAAGCCAATGAATACAATATAATATTTCTCTGGATATGTTGATTGATAACAGGTGCAGGAAGTTTAACGATGTTTGGGGAGAAAAGCAAACGATATTTTAGAAAAAATTTCCACTTTGTCGAATTGTACGAAAGTACGAGTATAAATATATAGATGTAAAAATACAGCAGAAAATAATAGGAAATCGGTAATTACAGAAGGTGTATTGCAAGGCGTTTTTATTATGAATTTCAGATTTATGCAGCCTGCAATAGGGATTGAAAAAATTTTTGATATGTGGTAGGATACAAATCAAAAGATATATAAGGTGTATTTTTTAAGAAAGTTAAATATTTGGAGTGATGAATATGAAAGAAATACATATGTCTGCTGCCGGAACGGCTAACAAGACTAAGCGCATCGGAAAAAAGGTAGGAAATGTAGTAACCGGTATGCTGGGTATTTCCATCATTTTGGTGGTGACTCTGTGTGTTGGTATGTTTTACTCTTTGGCTATAGGAATGTTGGAACAGCAGTGTGTGAATGGCACCAATATTTTAGAGTATGAGCTGAATAACTATAAAGGCGATGATAAAACTGATCTGCTGGATGAATTGAAATCGCGGATGGGATGCGAGTTTACTATTTTCGAGGATGATAAACGCGCCTATACCACTGTGGTGCAGGACGGTAAGCGAGTTGTAGGAACCAAGCTGTCAGATGAGTTGTCTGATATTGTGCTGAAACAAGGAAAGTCATATGTAGGCAAGGCGGAAATCCTGGGGCAGGAACATATATGTTCATACGTTCCGACCAAAAACGCTAAAGGTCAGGTGGATGGATTAGTTTTTGCCGGCATATCCAGCGCTGATGCGAGGGAACAGATTTTACTTACTATAATATTGTCAATAGTGGCAGGTGTAATCGCCATCACAATTTGTATTCTATTTCTTATGGTATATCTGAAAAAGTCGGTAACCTATCCTTTAAAGGAATTAACCCGAGTGGTTCAAGACATGGAGAGAGGAGATTTAGGTCTGGTCAGCGGCGACGACATAAAGGTGAACATTCAATCTGATGATGAAATCGGTATGTTGGGCAAAATATTACGGGATACTATGATCCGGCTGCGCGGCTACATAGGCGAAATATCCAAGATTTTGGAAGCCATCGCTAACGGTGATTTGACATCGCAAATTAGACAGGAGTATATAGGAGATTTTATCTCTATTAAAAATTCTATGGATGTTATTGAGAATAGACTGAATAACACTATGGGTCAGATTGTACAGAGTACCGCGCAGGTATCTGGTGGGGCTAACCAGATGTCAGACAGCGCCCAGATGCTCGCTCAGGGGGCAACGGAGCAGACGGGTTCGGTTCAGGATTTGGTTGTTACTATCAACCAGATATCGGACAGCTCAAAAAAGACCGCGGTTGCCGCAGAAGAAGCTGGTCAGTTTGTCACCAAAGCAGGAGAGCAGTTAAGCATAAGCGTGGGATATGTTGAAGAATTAAACACTACTATGGAGAATATTTACGAATCTTCTGAAGAAATCCGCAAGATTATAGACACCATAGAGAATATCGCTTTCCAGACCAATATTTTGGCTCTGAACGCCGCTGTTGAAGCTACGCGCGCGGGAAGCGCAGGCAAAGGTTTTAATGTGGTGGCTGATGAAGTGCGCAATCTGGCGAACAAGTGCGACGAGGCAGCCAAAGCTACAAAGGATTTGATAAACGGTTCTATCACAGTTGTTAATCAGGGCAGAGAAGCGGTAGAGAGGGTAACTACTTCCCTTGAGGCAACTAATAAGATGTCCGGAAGCATGACCGATAAAATGTCTATCGTGGTGGAAGCGGTAGAGAGTCAGGCGGCATCTATTGTTAAAGTGACCGAGGGTATAGACCAGATTTCCGCAGTAGTTCAGATTAATTCCGCTACCAGTGAGGAGTGCGCTGCTACCAGCGAAGAATTATCTTCTCAGGTAAGTTTGCTGAAGAATCTTATAGGAACTTTCCGCTTAAAGTCGGAAACGTATCAATAATTATATATAAATATCAGATATTTTCAAAGGCCAAATTATAATTATTAGTATAGCTGTAATAAACGGGCTTGTGAAAAAATGCTGTAAATATTAATATAAAAATCCTTCTATGGTAATTAAAATAACCGTCGGAGGATTTTTGCAGTTTTAAAGTAAATTAACCCGTTGCGCTATTAAATTGGCTTGTTTTAGCAGCATTATAATCAATAAGTAGTATTTAATGTTATCAATAACGCAATATATTGATAAACAATAAAAGTGATTTATAGTAAAATTGCAAAATGACTCATTAGATAATCATACTATTATAAATTAAATCTTTATATTGTATTGATTTCTATTGATGGTACAATATATTGATATTTAGTATCTGATTTTTATTAGCACAATGCGCTATTTTATCAAAATGAAATAACGCAACAGGTTAAATTATAAAGATATATAAAATATTCTTAGAATATATTCTAACCGGTATTCTTATGAATAGATTATTGATTGAAATAATATTAATAAAAATTTAAATATAGATAATAAAAGCATATATACGACGAAGATCCAATCACTTTAATAAGCGATCGGATCTTTTTATATAAGTTGCCGAAAGTTTTAAAAAGTTCGGCATGTCGGATTAAAGTATTAATAGTATATTAGTCTAAACTTAGTACGGCGCCGGTGTTTGCAGAGGTGACGAGCTTGGCGTATCTTGCAAGATAACCGGTTTTTACCTTAGGCTCAGGTTTTACGTATTCGGCTTTGCGCTTTTCTATTTCTTCATCAGAAAGCTGGACTTCAAGGACTCTGTTAGGTATATCTATGTGTATGATATCACCGTCTTTAAGCAGACCTATAAGACCGCCGGACATGGCTTCCGGCGATACGTGTCCTATGGATGCGCCTCTGGACGCGCCGGAGAATCTGCCGTCTGTAATTAGCGCAACGTCTTTATCCAGTCCCATGCCTGCGATGGAAGAAGTTGGTGAGAGCATTTCTCTCATGCCGGGACCGCCCTTAGGGCCTTCGTATCTGATAACTATAATATCGCCTTTTTTTATTTTCTTGCCCCAGATAGCGGCAGAAGCCTCTTCCTCCGAGTTGAATACTACAGCCGGACCTGAGTGTTCGAGCATTTCCGGAGCCACGGCGGATTCTTTGACTACGGAACCGTCGGGAGCCAGGTTTCCGCGCAGGATCGCGAGCCCGCCTCGGTTTCTGTAAGGAGCGTCTATGGATTTTATTATATTATAATTGAGAACCGGACGGTCTGCGATATTTTCTCCTACGGTTTTGCCTGTAACGGTAATGCAGTCTGTGTGAAGCAGGTCTTTTTTTGTAAGCTCGTTCATCATTGCAGGAATACCGCCTGCCATGCCAAGGTCTTCCATGTGATGAATACCGCTCGGACTGAGTTTTGTAAGGTTTGGTGTGCGTTCGCTTATGGCATCGAACATATCGAGGTTCAGCTCTACGCCTGCTTCATGCGCAATAGCCGGCAGGTGAAGTACGGTATTAGTTGAACCTGCCATAGCCATATCTACCGTGATAGCATTCTCGAATGCTTTTTTTGTAAGTATATCTCTTGGGCGGATGTTCTTTTCAAGCATGTCCATAATCTGTATGCCTGCGCGTTTGGCAAGCCGGATTCTTTCGCCGCTGTCGCAGAGAGCCGTGCCGTTGTAAGGCAGAGCGATGCCGAGGACTTCTGCGAGGGAATTCATGCTGTTAGCTGTGAACAGTCCTGAACATGAACCGCAGCCCGGGCAGCAGCGCTCCGCTATGCATTCGAGCTGATCTTCGTTAATGTCGCCGTTTTTAAACGATCCTACGCCTTCCATTATGCTGTTGAAATCCAGGATATCGCCATCCAGGCTGCCGGCGCGCATAGGCCCGCCGGATACCATAACGGACGGTATATTAAGACGAGCGGCAGCCATCATCATTCCCGGTACGATCTTGTCGCAGTTTGGAATGAGTACAAGACCATCAAGTGCATGACCTTTAGCCATGGCTTCTATGGAGTCGCAGATAAGCTCGCGGCTTGCCAGCGGGTATTTCATACCTTCATGCCCCATGGCTATGCCGTCGCAGATACCGATAGCCGGAAATTCCACGGGAGTGCCACCTGCCAGGATAATGCCCTTTTTGACTGCCTGAGCCACGCGGTCAAGCAGCAGATGACCGGGGATCAGTTCGTTCTGAGCGTTCACTACGCCTATAAGCGGTCTTTCTATTTCTTCTTTAACGTACCCCATTCCGTAAAAAAGGGAACGTACAGGCGCTCCGCCAGGGCCTGTCTTTATTTTTTCACTGTTCATGATATTATCCTTTCTCTTTGTCACACTAATTTAACAAAGCTATTGCTGATTATTTTACACTACGCAGTTGCAATATTCAATAATAATGATATATAATTTTTAAAGCAGAGCGGATTCTGTAAGTTCGCTTTGATGTTCTGTACGTATCTCTGATACGGCTCGCAGAACAAATACCTGAATTGTGAGGTCTTAGCTGCAGTGCAGGTATTTTGTTGTTAAGGAAAATTCTTAACGTTTAAAGCAAGTGCTGAAAGCCGTCAATAAAATCTGCCGCCTGCGAAAGGGAAATATTTGGCGCTTGTTATAATTACAGTAATGCCGAAATTCCGGCGGGCTGCTAATTTGAAAACAGCTTTATTTCGGCTGGTTTTTATATTTTATGAAATATTGATGGAGAATGCGTTTTATGCATGCAGCAGCGTGCCCATGACGGAAACAGGTATTCAAATGAGCCGCATGTTGTTTCTTAAAGTCTGATCGTGAAAAGGAGGTATCGTATGTATGATGAAAAACAGGCTGAATTTTCTGAAAATCAGGATCTTGAAGCCGAAGTAAACGAAATATTACATTTACTTGAAGAAAAGAAGTACAGCAAATTGCGAAGTATCCTCCTGGAAACGAATGTTGTAGATATAGCGGAGATTCTGGAAAATATAAGCGACAGGCTGGGTCTTGATAAGGAGATACTCGTATTCAGGATGCTTCCAAAGGATTTGTCTGTGGAGGTGTTTGCTTATCTGCCTGAGGACGATCAGGTAGATATAGTAAACGGCATAACTCAGCACGAAATTGATCATATAATGGAAGAACTGGCGTTTGACGATATGATCGACCTGCTGGAAGAACTTCCGGCGAATCTCGTGGACAAGATACTGATAAATACGCCGCCAGAGGAAAGGCGGCTTATTAACACTTTTCTGAATTATCCGGAAAACAGCGCGGGCAGCCTTATGACGATAGATTATATAGATTTTAAGGAAAATATGACCGTGCAGCAGTGCTTAAAACATATCAAAGAAGCAGGGCTCGATTCAGAAACAGTATATTCTTGTTATGTTATGGACAGCCAGAGGACGCTTAAAGGCGTAGTTTCTTTAAAGTCGCTGGTAATGGCGGATTCGGATACCAAAGTAAACGAGATCATGCGCATGGAGATGATTTCCGTGAATGTGCTGACGGATCAGGAGGAAGTTTCAAATAAATTCAAGCGGTATGGTCTGCTTGCGCTTCCCGTTGTGGATAAAGAAGGCAGACTGGTGGGCATTATTACCGTAGACGATATATTCGACGTTATAGACGACGAAGCTACGGAGGATATCCAGCTTATGGCGGGCGTTACGGGCGCGGACGACGAATATCTCGATATGAGCGTTTTCAAACACGTAAAGAGTCGTCTGTTCTGGCTTTTTATACTTACATGTTCATATATGATAACAGGCGGTATAATAGAAACTTTTGAGGCTATGCTTTCAGATGTGGCGTGCCTTATAGTCTATATGCCCCTTCTCATGGGAACGGGTGGAAATTCGGGCTCCCAGTCGGCTACTCTCATTATCAGAGGCATGGCAATGGGAGAGATTTCACTGAAGGATTTCCTGAAAGTCGTCTGGAAGGAGCTTCGCGTCAGCTTTGTCGCCGGGCTTGCGCTGAGTCTGCTGAATTTTCTCAGAGTAATGTATATAGACGGCAACGGTTTTTTTGTGGCGCTTACTATAAGCGCTGCCATGCTTGTTACTGTTATGGTAGCTAAAACTGTCGGCGGTATGCTGCCGATGATAGCGAAAGCTATCGGTATAGATCCGGCTCTCATGGCAGGACCGCTCGTATCGTCTATTATAGATATGATCTCTCTCGTTATTTATTTTGCGCTGGCAACGCTTATTTTAGGAATATAATCGCCGGGCGCATTAATATTGATGGCAAAATACCGCCTGAAAGAAGTTGCGGCGGGCGCCTGTCCTTGCGGATATGCAGAGGTAAAACTCGCGGCAGATAACAGCCTAAGGATCTCAAAAGGTTAGTATATTTATTTAGTTGGTTTTAATATGAATATCCTTGGTTTGTTAAATGGCTGAGCATGGTTTTCGGATATTCTTCTGACTTTTTATGCTGAGAGTGATTAAAATTCTTACGTGTGAACATAATCAATATCATAGGGAGGTGCATAAAAATGCAAGTCAGAAAAGGAGATATTTTCTTTGCAGATCTGAGCCCTGTGGTAGGTTCGGAGCAGGGAGGAGTACGACCTGTGCTGGTAGTTCAGAATGATATAGGAAACAGATTTTCACCAACTATTATAGTGGCGGCGGTTACATCTCAGACGAATAAAGCCAAACTGCCTACTCACGTTCCAATCAGGGCAGACGGTCACGGTCTGAACAGGGATTCGGTGGTTTTGCTGGAACAGCTCAGAACGATAGATAAAAAGCGTCTGAGAGAACATATAGGTACTGTTGAGGAAGAAGTTATAGGTACCGTAGACGAAGCGCTCAGCATAAGTCTTGGTATTGCGGATCAGAACAATTATCGGCTTAATTAAACAGTCAGGAGGAAATATGAAGTTACCTAATCTAAAAGGCTTAAGAAAGCCCGCAGCAGTTACATTGATTTTATTATTACTTATTATAGGAACGGCAGCTGTTTACGCTGCGTCTTCTGCGCCGGGAAGCGAAGGAGATCCCGTGGTTACAAAGAGTTATGTTGATTCAGCGATAGCGAACGCGATTGCATCGGGCGGCGGTACGTCTGCAGGCGCGTCGTACAAGGTTGTGGAGCTTTCTGAGGGACAGGCTCTGATCGGCGGCGAGGGTACGGAGATAATATTAAGATCCGGTATCGCTACAGCCATAGATAACGGCGCCAACGGCGTGTCCGATATGACCGCTGGCACGGATTTAAAGACAGGACAGAAAGTTACGGAGAATCATCTGCTGCTCGTTCCGAGAAACGACGGCAGAGGTATCAGGGTTTCAACGGGCGCGTTCGTGATGGTAAGAGGAGCTTATACTCTGCAGTAGGAGGCTGAGTTTTGTTATTCAGCCCGGTTTTGAGGATCGCGGCATGAAACGAGCTCTGCGGACCGGCGGTTTGCAGGGCTGTTAATAAAATTAATATGAAATATTGGAGATGAAAATTTATTTAAGGCGTATTCATATAGTGATATAACCTTGCCTGAGATGTCCCCGCCTTTTAGGCGGCGTGTTCCATATCAGAGTTTCAGTGAGAGTTATAATCTCCCACTGAAACTCTGAGGGGCAAAGCTTCCTCAGGCGGTTGCAATCGTCGCAGCGTGATTAAGCAAGCTTATCACGTTTTGCTCCGATTTAAATTGAATATGTTTAAATGGCGCAGCGCGTCCGCGCGCTGAAGTTATTTTTATAGTCACCGTACTTGAGAGTCGTTAAAAAGGAAGCGAGAGAAAATGCGGTGCAGCAAGGCGGAGTACGCATGCAGGCTTATTGCCTGTCAAGGACGACAACACCGTCAGCAACGCATTTTAACCGCTGAACTTTAACGATTTTGAGCGCGGCGACTATATACAATATGAGGATTATATTAATGAAGATAAAAAATTTAAGAAAACTGGGGATGACGTCTGTCGTCACAGCAGCGCTTGCTTTTTCCGGAATGTTTTCATTCGCGGCTGAGGGCGGCGCCGGCACATCTATATATGAAAGTATTTTTGATTTGGGCGACGGATTTACATATATGACTTCAAAGTATGAAAACGGTTCAAACCGGGAGGAGAGTTTCCGAATGTCGACGACGCCGAATAATGGGGTCAAACCGATTGTTCTCGCCTGCGATGTTGTTTACGGCAGTCTGAATATAAATAAGGTAATGGAATATGCGTCCCAGTCGGGTTACAATGTTCTCGGCGCTATAAATTCCGATTTCTTTTCCATGAAAACAGGCGTTCCTATGGGCATAGCCGTAGAAAACGGCGTTTATAAAACGAGTCCGTCGGGATTTCCGTCGGTCTGCTTCGATGCGGCGGGCAGCGCGTCTATTGTAGATTATACTGCAGTTCAGATTACTATGACTAATCAGGGCGGAGCTCCCGTACAGGAGCCGGTTTACGATGAAGCGGGCAATCTGGTTAGCGAGGGCGTTTATTCAAATTACGGCAAATCCGTGGAGCTTGCTCATTACAATAAACTCAGACAAAACGGCGCGGGCATGTATTTATTAAACGAATATTTTGGAGGTTCTACCGTTGCTTCATCAAGCGGCTGGTATGTAAAATTCCAGGTGCTTGAGGGGACGATGAAAACTCAGGGAACTGTGAAGCTGCAGGTGGTGGAGGCGTTTAAGGCGTCGGGTCCTCAGGAGATAAGACCGGGGTTCATGTACTTAACCGCAGACGATTCTTCCGGTCTTGATTATCAGTTCCGGAAATTCGCTGTGGGCGATGTGGTAATGCTGGAAACATCAACATACGGCAACGCTGCCCTTGCTAACTGTCAGTGGGCGACAGGCGGCGGCAACGTGCTTATAAAAGACGGCGCGGTAACGAGTTCTTCCGGCTGGGACAGCTCTCTGGCGGGCAGGAATCCGAGAACGGCTCTTGGCATAAGAGCTGACGGCACGGTTCTTTATTATGTAATAGACGGCAGGCAGTCCGAATCGGCGGGTCTTACCATGAGTCAGCTCGCAAACGAACTTCTGGCGCAGGGCTGCGTTAATGCTATTAACTTTGACGGCGGCGGTTCTTCCGCTATGGCTGTAAAACTTCCGGATAATTATACGGCTCAGGTTGTAAACTCCCCTTCTGAGGGCGCGCTGAGAAGATGTTCCACATACATATTGTTAGTATCTGAGAATGCGTCTAACGGAATCGCAAAGAATCTTGGTCTTGTTGAACAGGGAACGGTAGTTTACCAGGGCGCTTCTCTGCCGCTGAGCTATAATGCTACCGATGCCGGTCATAATCCTGCCGCGGTTCCGGGTGATGTTGCGGCTTCCGTGCTTTCGGGACACGGTTCTATAACGGGCAATACCTATACAGCAGGCTGGGTTGCCGGAACGGAAACCATCAGCATGAGTTCTCCGTCTACGGGAGGCACGGGAGCGGGAAGCGTTTACGTGGTGAACAAACTCAGCAATATAACGGTAAAAGCCAACGGACAGGAGGTTTCGAGCCTTCACCTGAGCCGCGGGGATTCCGTGCAGTTTGCCGCGAGCGCATCTTATTACGGCAAGTATGTTGCGATAGATCAGACGAGTTTTGAATACGCTATGTCCGGCGATTTTGGAACCCTTTCGGATACGGGGCTTCTCACAATAGACGAAAAGGCGCCGTCTGGTTCGGGTATTATAACGATCGCTGCGGGCGGAGTGACGAAGACTATTAATATATCTGTGGGCGGAGTATTTTCTGATATTACGGGGCATTGGGCTGAAAATCCAATCACGGAGCTGTATAATAAAGGTATAGTTACGGGAAGCGGAAGCGGTACTTTTGGTCCGAATAATTATATTAAGCGCGGAGATTTTATTCTTATGCTTTACAGAACGGCAGGATCTCCGGAGGCTTCGCCTGTAAACGGATTTTTAGATGTGAGTTCTTCGGATTATTATGCGTCTGCTGTGAGCTGGGCGAAGAAAAACGGCATAGCTCAGGGCGACGGCGCGAATTTTAAGCCTAATGCTAATATGAAAAGAGAAGAAGCCTTTACGTTTATGTACAGATACCTTAAAGAACAGGGCAAGGATTTTGAGGATGGCGATTATTCAAAACTCGAACAGTTTTCAGATGCTTCATCTGTATCCGAATACGCGGTAACGCCGACAGCCACGCTTGTAAGTCTTGGAATCGTCGACGGATCAAACGGCAGGATCCAGCCGTCGGGAATGCTCACGAGAGCCCAGATGGCAAAGATCCTGCACAGTTCTCTGGCGATTTAGCGATGTATGCCGGTGGACGGAGATAAAATAGTTCGTAAATTATTTTTATTAATAGATCATTTATGTATACGGGCTGGAAAAGGTCTGCATGAATGGAGAGCGGATAGCCTGTGCAGTCCGCTTTCTGTGCAGGTGAGAAACCTCCGGCGTCAAAAAGCACGGATAAAGAAATTAATACAATTCTTAAATCGGATAAAATTATGGCAGAAAAAAATAACAATCAAGTAAAAACTATAAGCGCGGTCATGATAATAACTCTGGCAGGAAAGCTGCTGGGGTTGCTGCGGGACAGGCTGCTGGCGGTGAATTACGGTTCCGGAATGTACGCTAACGCGTTTCTTACCGCAAGCCGCATACCGCGGGTATTTTTCGATATAGTGTTTGCGTCGGCTATATCCGCGAGCTTCATTCCGGTATTCAGCGAGGTTTTCAGCAGAAAAGGCAAAAAGGACGCCATGATCTTCGCCGGAAATTTCGTTACAGTGGTAGGTCTATTAACGTTCGTGCTTTCCATGTTCGGGATAATATTTGCAGAACCTATGGTGCATCTCTTTGCCGACGGCTACGACGCCCAAACGACCGCGCTGTGCGCGGCGCTCACAAGGATAATTTTTCCTACGGTATTTTTTACGGGTATAGCGTATTCTTTTGTAGGGATACTTCAGGCGACAGACGAATTTAATATTCCGGCGTTTATAAGCGTTATTTCAAATCTTATATTAATAGCCTATTACATACTGCTGAACGACCGGTTCGGCGTATACGGGCTTGCGGTAGCTTTTCTTGCGGGCTGGTCTTTGCAGGCGATAGTCCAGATACCGGCTCTGAGAAAAAAGGGATTCAGATATAAGCCGTCTTTTTCCATAAGAAACAGCGAGATGAAAAAGGTCTTGCTTATGATGCTTCCGGTGATGGTCAGCACATGGGTGCAGCCGATAAATCTGGTGATAAATACCAGGTTCGCTTCTCATCTCAACGGAGGCAGCGGAGTATCCGCAATAGAATACAGCACGAATCTGTATCTCATTATAATCGGAGTTTTTATTTTATCGGTCACGAATGTAATATTCCCGAAACTGTCCAGGCTGGAAGTGAGCGACGATAAGGAAGGGTTTGGCAGTACGCTGCGTACTACCATGCATGGCTCGCTGTTCTTTGTGATACCGATGATGGCGGGCGTTATGTCGCTTTCCACGGAATTGGTTGATTTGATATACGGAGGCGGAGAATTCGGCGAAAAGGATACGGAGATAACTTCTGCAGCGTTGTTTTTCATCTCTCTTGGTATGGTAGGATACGCGCTTCAGAATATTTTAAGCAGAGTTTATTTTGCAAAGATGAACGGCATTACGCCTCTTGCAGCCGGAGTGGTTTCCATCGTTGCGAATATTGCGCTGTGCGCGTTTTTAGTAGATGATTTCGGCGTTGCCGGACTTGCAATCGCTTCCGCGGCGTCGAGCACGGTAAATGCGGTCGTGCTTATGATTCCGCTTGAGAGAAAAAAAGAAGGATTTCTTTCGGCAGGTTTTATCGCGGATATGCTCAAAGTAACGCTGATATCGTGTATAATGGCAGCAGCGGTAAAATTTACGGCGTCGGCGCTGGCGATGATATTTACCGGAATGGTAAAAAAATTTATTGTACTTTTCGTTCCTGCTTTTATAGGAGTAATCCTGTTTTTTGCGCTGGCTGCGGTTCTCAGGCTGCCGGAAGCCAGAATCGTAGGCGATATGGCTAAAAAGGTGATTAAGCGCGGAAAGAATTAAACGGGTTTAATTACTATAAAATTTTTGACGAAACAGGCAGGCTTCACAGCCATTAATATTTTAATTAATAATAAATCAATATGAAATCCGGCGTTAAGAACATGGAGTTTTTAACGCGGGTTTTCATAGTAAAGGGGATAATGTATGGGTGGAATCCTAAAATCGAGCCTTATATATCGGTGTATCGTTTCCATATACGGCTGGTTCAGCAGGCAATGGATAGAAAGCCGGATAATACGGGCTTTTTTGAATATGAAAGATGAAAATGAAGTTTCTCGCGGCAGTGTGTTTTATAAAGCCGGCGCTTTTTTGCGCAGGCTGATTTCGGATGTTTTTTATGCCCTGCGTCTTGACCGGGTATTTGCGGGCAGCATATTTGCAAAGCCCTTTTTCTGGTGTTTTCTGTCTGCGGCGCTTGCTCCCGTGATACCGACCATGGCGCTTTTGGCGCTTGCGGCAATGAGCTGCGTATCGGTGTTAATATGGGCGGCGGGCAATAGAGAAACCAGGCTCGTAAGCGCGCCTGTCAACAGATACATCATCATATACGCTGTTTTGTATATTATAGCGGCTTTTATGTCGGTAACATTCCGCGGAAGCATAACGGTAAGTCTGCTGACGGTGATATTCATAATGTCCGTTTTCGCGATGGAAAACGCCGTGACTTCCGTAAAGCAGGTAAAGATATTGGTAAACGGCATGTTGGCGGCGGGCGTACTGGTATCTCTGTACGGAATGTATCAGTTTGTATTCCGGGCTTCCGGCGCAGATTCCTGGGTTGACGAAGAAATGTTCGGAGGTATGGTTCGTGTGTATTCCACACTCCAGAATCCAAATGTTCTATCAGAATATCTGCTTTTAGTGATCCCGCTGGCGGCTGCGGGGCTTTTTGCTGCTAAGAGCTGGGGCAAGAAGTTTATATATCTGTGTACGGCGGGTATTTTATGCATATGTATGGTTCTCACGTTCTCAAGAGCCGGCTGGCTGGGTCTCCTGTTCGCTGCCGCGATATTCCTCGTGCTTTTAGACAGACGTTTTATTCTGCTTGGCATAGCGGGCGTTATACTCCTTTTTATGATGGCTCCCGACGCGATAATCAGCAGGTTTACGAGCATCGGCGATATGTCCGACGGTTCTACTTCGTACAGAGTAGCCATCTGGCTGGGCTCCGTTAATATGATAAAAGCTCACTGGATAAGCGGCATAGGACCGGGAACGGAAGCCTTTAACATGATATATCCTTCGTACAGCTATAATACGGCGACGGCTCAGCACTCCCACAATCTGTTCCTGCAGATAATCTGCGACAGCGGGATCTGCGGCATAGTTATATTTATAATATTATTAATAGTATTTATACGCATGGTCTGCACAGCCATCTCAAGAGAAAAACACAGAACGGCGAGGATCTTTCAGATTTCCTCTCTGGCGAGCATAGGCGGATTCATGGTGCAGAGCATGGCGGATTATACATTTTATAATTACAGAGTAATGTTTTTATTCTGGACTTTTATCGCGCTCAGTACAGTTTTCTGCAGAATGAACAGCTTAAAGGGAGATATCGAAAAATGGTAAAGGTGTTAAACGTTATAACCGATACTAATATAGGCGGAGCCGGTAAGGTTTTGCTTAATTATATGAAATACAGAAATAAAGATGATTTTGATGTTTCCGTAGCGCTGCCGAAAGGCAGCATGCTCATAGCGCCGCTGAAAACGCTGGATACGGAGATCTACGAGCTTGACGACATGGCGGACAAGTCTTACGACAAGGCTGCGACCGTTAATATAAAAAAACTTATAGAAGAAATGCAGCCAGATATCGTTCACACTCACGGTTCTCTTTCCGGGCGCATAGCCGCAAAATCCTGCGGCAGGAAGATCGTCTACACGAGGCACTGCGCTTTTCCCGTAAAAAGCTACATGAAAAGAGGCCCGGGACGCTGGTTCAATAAACTTATGAACGAGCATTATGCGGATCGCGTAATAGCTGTCGGAGAAGCCGCCCGCGATAATCTTATAGAAAGCGGCATTTCGTCAAAGTATATAGATATGATGATGAACGGCGCGGAGCCTGTGGAGAAAAAATCCCCGCAGGAAAGGCGGGATTTAAGGAAACGTTACGGTTTTTCCGACGATGATTTTGTTATCGGTATACTCGCCCGCATAGAAAAATACAAAGGACACGACGACGTGCTCGACGCTTTAAAGATTCTGCTTGCAGAGGGATTAAACGCCAAGTTGGTGATAGCCGGTTCCGGTACTTATGAAGAAGAATTTCGGCAGAGATCGGCTGATCTCGCGGAATCCGGGCAGGTCGTGTTCGCGGGATTTATAGAGGATGTATCCGAGATACTCGCCGTTATGGACGTGCAGGTGAACGCTTCTTATGAGAGCGAAACTTCGAGTCTTTCCATAATCGAAGGCATGAGCATAGGGCTTCCCGCCTGCGTGAGCGACTGCGGCGGAAATCCGCTGCTTATCGAGGATAATGCAAACGGCATGATTTTTCCTATGAGGGACAGCCGAAAGTTAGCTGATCTCATAAAAACGCTGATGACAGACTTTGACCTTTACGAAAAACTCAGTGAAGGAGCGAGCCGGATATTTCAGGAAAAATTTACAGGCGAGATATTTGCAGCAAATATAGAATCCGTTTATACAAAAATTATGAAAGGGGTAAATAATGGGTAATGACAGAAAACTGCCGCTGAATCTATTCGACATTATAATAATACTTATCGTTATAGCGGCTGCCGGGATTTTTATTTTCATGCAGACGAGAGGTGAGGATTCCCAAAGCGCCGCAGCAAAAAACAGTACCATAGAGTACACGGTAGAGATCGCCAATATATCGGATAAAACCGAAGGTATGATAAAACCGGGCGACAGTATCGTAGATAAAGTCAAGAAATACAACATCGGCACAGTAAAAAGCGTGGAATACTATCCGGCTACGAAAGAAGCCTTCGATTACGAAAAAGGAGCGGCTAAATATTCGGAGCTTCCAGGAAGGCTGTCCGCCGCAGTAACTATAACAGCTGAATGTACGGAAAGCGATTCCGCAGCCGTGGTGGGAGGCGGATTCGAGGTGCGCACAGGCACGGAAACGAGCATAGTAGGTCCGGGATATTCCGGCGCGGGCTATATAATCGACGTAGTCAGGGGTGATAAATGATGAAAAAGATAATAGATGAAAAAGGCCGCCTGTTCGGCAAAATAAGTATAGTTGATATTTTAGTTATCATTATCGCTGTCGTTCTCGTCGCCGCCGTTTACGTTAAGTTTCACAGCAACGAGCGGACGAGCACCCTGAAAGATCTGGAAACGGTTACATACGTTTATTCCATAGAAGGCGTGAGAGAAGGCGTGCCTGCGAGCATAAAAGTCGGCGATGGTCTTTACGACCAGGAAAACGACGTTTGCCTGGGAAAGATTACGGACATGCAGGTGGAGGATGCCACCAAGCCGGTGCAGCTTACGGACGGCACTTATGTGGACGGTCCCGTACAGGACAGATACGACGTGCTGCTGACGGTGGAGGCTCAGTGCCAGATAATGAACGGTAGGATGTACGCCGACAGTATAGATGAGATAAATGTGAACGGCGAGAAAAAAGCGTATACTAAATACGCTATGTTTGTAGGCACTATTACGGAGATAAAATGAAGATTCTAATGGTTACTATGAGTCTTGATATCGGCGGAGCCGAAACTCATATTGCAGAACTTTCAAAAGAACTTAAAAAGCGCGGTTTCGATATCGTGATCGTTTCAAACGGCGGCGTTTATGTTGATGAAATAGAAAAACACAGCATACGCCACGTACAGGCGCCCCTTCACAGCAGGAGCGCGTCGTGCATGTATAAATCGTACCGGATATTAAAAAAATTAGTAAAGAGCGAGGATTTTGATGTGGTTCACGCTCATGCGAGGATTCCGGCTTTTATAATGGGACTCGTAAGAAAATCCGTGCCCTTTAACTTCGTCACCACAGCCCACGGCGTTTACGATACCTCCGGAGTTTTGAAGTATCTTACAAACTGGGGCGACAAGACGATAGCCGTTTCTCAGGATATAGTGAATTATCTCACAGACAGCTACGGAGTTCCGCGGCAGGATATCTCCGTTACCATTAACGGCATAGATACCGAGCGTTTTTCCCCGCAGATCTCAGCTGAGAATATTATTAATGAATTTTCTCTTGACAGCGCAAAGCCGATAATATGCCACGTGAGCAGGCTGGACGAGGACAGCTCCACGGCGGCGGAGCAGCTTATAAAAGCCATGCCTCTCGTTGCGGAAAAGGTCGATGGCGCTCAGCTTCTTATCGCGGGATCCGGTACGGAGTTTTCCAGGTTCAGCGCAAGGGCGGAGGAGATTAATAGAAAGATAGGCAGAAATGCCATAATCATGGCTGGTCCCCGCGTAGATATTAATGAAATAGTAGCAGTCTGCGATGTTTTTGTAGGCGTATCACGAACGGCTCTCGAAGCAATGGCGGCGGAGAAGCCTGTTATCCTTGCGGGAAATGCGGGCTACATGGGTCTGTTTGCGGAGGAAAAACTGAAAGAAGCCCGCGATACCAATTTCTGCTGCCGCGGCAGTATGGCTTCTCAGGTAGAAATGCTCGCTGCAGATATAGCGGACTGTGTTGCAAGAACCGGCAGCGAGGAACTTGCAGAGATATGCAGATTCGGGCGCAGGGTGGTAATAGACGAATATTCCGTGGAAAGAATGGCGGATGACTGCGTAAAGGTATATAATATTGTAATAAAGAAAAAATACAGGATACTTATGAGCGGGTATTACGGTTTCAGCAATGCGGGCGACGAAGCAATACTCAATTCCATTTATAATAATCTTGTGGCGTTAGATGAAAATATAGATATAAGCGTCCTCGTGGCTTATCCTGAGAGGTCTGCAGATATTTATGATTTCCGCATGGTAGACAGGTTTAATTTCTGGCAGGTATTTAAATCCGTAAAGCGCTGCGATCTTTTAATTTCAGGCGGCGGAAGCCTGCTCCAGGACAGAACGTCTACAAAATCCATCGTATATTATCTTACCATAATAAATCTGGCGAAATTCCTCGGAAAAAAAGTCATGATGTACGCCAACGGCATCGGTCCCGTGCTCAAGCCTGTAAACAGAAAACGCGTAAAGCGCGCCGTTAGCAGGATAGACCTTGTTACCCTGCGGGACGAAAATTCCGTGCAGGAACTTCGCAGCATGGGCGTGGACAGAAACGACCTTAACGTTACTGCAGATCCTGTTTTTACGTTCGACTGCATAGATAAAAAAGAAGCCGAGCGGCTGGCGGCTGATGCCGGAATACCTTCGGAAAGACCTTTTGTAGGAATATCCATAAGAGATTGGTATAACGTACCCAATTTCAGGAAAACTATGGCGGAAATATGCGACGATATATATGATAAATACGATCTGAATATAGTTTTTATAGTAATGCAGACGCCCAACGATATAGAAATCAGCAAAGATGTGCAGAGGCTAATGAAAAATCCGTCTTATATTTTATCAGAAAAGTACAGGACAGCGGAACTTATGGGAATAGTGGGCTGCGCCCATTTTATCATGTGCATGAGATTGCATACTCTTATTTTTGCCGCCCATATGGACGTTCCAACTCTCGGCATCGTATACGACCCTAAAGTGCGCGATTATCTGAATATGCTGGACATGCCGTCCATGGGTGATGTGGACGCGCTGGACAGGGAGTTTGCCGTAAAGCAGGCGGATCATCTTATAAAAAACCGCTGCGATTATGTGGCGGCTCTTAAGAAAAAAACGACAGATCTCAAAGCGCGGGCGCGTAAAAACGAAGAACTGCTGATCGCGTTTATGAAAGAAAATCTTTAGAAAGGCAGACGTCTTCGTCGGCGTAAATCATTAACATTAATATAATCTATAAATTTGCAGCAAGCCGGCAGAGAGGTTAAATTAATGTTTAATAACTGGTTCGATTTTTTACAGGAGAGATATGAAAAAATTTTTTCATATGCATATTAATATAGATTAGAGTTATTGGAGAATATATTATGACCTCAATTAACAGAGTGAAAATACTCGGCGTGCCGGTGGATATGGTGGATAAAGAACAGGCTATAGCGGCTTTTGCAGAAAGTTTTCCGCAGGAAGGACTGACTATGGTAGTTACGCCTAATTCCGAGATCGTGCAGAATGCGTCTAAGGATGAAACCCTTAAAGCGTTAATAGCGTCTGCCGATCTTATAATTCCCGACGGAGTAGGCTTGGTATACGCGTCGAAGTTCATCGGCTGTCCTCTGAAAGAAAGGGTCACGGGCATAGATTTTCTCGAAAGTATAGTCGCCTATCTGGAGAAAAACGGAAAATCAATATACTTTTTCGGAAGCAAGCCGGGAGTTGCGGAAACCGCGGCGAATAAGATCAGGGAAAAATATCCCGAACTGAAAGTCGCAGGAACCCATCACGGTTATTTTAAGCCTGAGGAGGAAGCCGATATCGTTAATGATATTAATGAAAGCGGCGCCGATTTTTTATGCGTCGCTCTGGGAGCTCCTAAACAGGAGAAATTTATAAGCGATTACAGAAGCGAACTTGCGGTAAAGGGCGCGATAGGCGTCGGAGGAAGCCTCGACGTGTGGGCAGGCAATCTCAAGCGGGCGCCGGAATTTTACAGAAAACACGGACTCGAATGGCTGTACAGGCTGATTCAGCAGCCCAGCAGATATAAAAGAATGCTCGCGCTGCCCGTTTTTATGCTCAGAGTAATATTTCGCGGAAGATCAGGAGAGGAGAAAAACTACATGGCTAACGACATAGAAATGCTAAAGGAAAAGGCGAAAGATATCAGAATAGATATCATCAGATCCATACACGCTGCCGCGTCCGGTCATCCGGGAGGATCCCTTTCGTCGGCTGATATTATCACATATCTTTATTTTAAAGAGATGAATATCGATCCGAAAAACCCTGAAAAAAATGACAGGGATAAGTTCGTGCTGTCTAAGGGTCACGGCGCGCCGGTTCTTTACGCCGCGCTGGCAGAAAAGGGTTTCTTTCCTAAGGAAGAACTGCTGAATCTGAGAAAAACGGGCTGCATTCTGCAGGGTCATCCCGATAAGAAAAAGATTCCGGGCGTGGATATGTCGACAGGTTCTCTGGGGCAGGGAGTTTCCGCCGCCTGCGGCATGGCTCTTGCAAACAAGATTGACAAGAATCCGGGCAGAGTTTACGCGGTGCTGGGCGACGGCGAGCTTCAGGAAGGTCTGGTGTGGGAGGCGGCTATGGCTGCGGCTCATTATGGTTTAGATAATTTTACTATTTTTGTAGATTGGAACGGTCTGCAGATAGACGGCAGGAACGAGGAGGTCATTACCGTTGCTCCCGTGGATGAAAAATTCAGGAGTTTCGGCTGGGATGTTCAGCTCATAGACGGGCATGATTTTAATGAGATTGCCGCTGCGGTAGACAGGGCGAAAACGATTTCCGGAAAGCCGCAGGCTATAATCGCCAAGACCATAAAAGGAAAAGGCGTTTCGTTCATGGAAGATCAGGCGGGCTGGCACGGAAAAGCTCCGAACGACGAGCAGGCAAAACAGGCGGTAGAAGAACTGGGAGGTAAATGGTAATGGCAGAAAAGATTTCAACGCGGCAGGCTTACGGCGACGCGCTGGTGGAGCTTGGAAAAATCAATTCAGATATTATAGTAATGGATGCGGATCTGTCTAAGTCCACGATGACGGCGGGCTTCAAGAAAGAATTTCCCGACAGATTTTTTAACGCTGGCATAGCCGAAGCTAACCTCATGGGAATGGCTGCGGGTCTTGCCCTTTCGGGGAAGACCGTTTTTGTCAGCACTTTTGCAATGTTCGCCGCAGGCAGAGCTTATGAGATCATAAGAAATTCCATAGGATACCCTCATCTGAACGTTAAAATCTGCGCTACTCACGCAGGCATCACCGTGGGCGAGGACGGCGCGAGCCATCAGTGCGTAGAGGATCTGGCGCTTATGCGCGTGATTCCGGGCATGACCGTAGTGCATCCGGCGGATGCGGTGTCCGCCAAAAAACTGCTTGGGCAGGCTGCTGCGTTGGACGGTCCTGTTTACGTAAGACTCGGCAGGTTAAATATACCGGTTATTTATGATAATGATACGGATATCGAGCTCGGAAAAGGCGTGTGTGTGCGCGACGGCAGCGATCATACAGTTGTCGCGTGCGGTCTTATGGTAAACGAAGCGCTTATGGCGGCTGAGGAACTGGAAAAGGAGGGAATCAGCCTCCGCGTTATAGATATGCACACTATAAAGCCGATAGACAAGGATATAATAATAAAGGCGGCTGAGGAAACCAAGAGTATAATAACCGCTGAGGAACATTCAGTTATCGGCGGACTCGGTTCCGCTGTAGCTGAGGTTGCGGCTGCAAACAGTCCGGCGAAAATTACGATGGTAGGCGTGCAGGACAGATTCGGACAGTCGGGTAAGCCAATGGAGCTTATGAAGGAATATAATATCACGGCTGAGGATATAATTAGGGCGGTAAAGGCTGCGGATAATGCGTAGCCTGTTCAAAGGATTTGCAGAAAAAAGAATTCGTGCGCGGCATGCAGAGTATGAGATATAGAATCAGAAATTGATGTCATTAATATAAAAACGTTTATATTGTTATTGCCAAGCGAGTTCCTCAGGAGTTTGCTGCGATTTTAATTAATACTTGTAATATTTCCTGTGAAAGCAGCCCGTCGGCTCGTTCTGCATGCGAATCGGGATTATAAATTATCTGCTTCTTTATGGCTGTCTATAAAATAGTCAGGTTCGCTGAAAAAAAGAGCATATCCTTTTCATGTTAGACATACATTATGGTATACGTGAGAAGGAGGGTATTTTATATGAAAAAGCCGACTTTTAGTGGCATAAAGGGCGAAGGCGGGAAGTCGACCCGAATAAAACTCGTAATCGTTTTGATAGCTATAGTTGCAATAATTGTAGGTCTTAAATTTATGGATGGCGATTCGGGTCCGGTTGAGTTTACTCAGCTTACGGAGGAAGCTATTCCGCAGGATATTACAAGCCAGATTATACCGGAATACAGGGATCTGGAACGAGCTTTGGCATGTATTGTAGACGATAAGGTGTACGTGCTTGCTACACGGGGCGAGAAGCCGACTACGGGATACGATATCTCGATAGGAAGTATGGATCTGTCCGGAAAAGACGGCGATCAGATACTTAATGTAAACGTGCTGTTTAAGGATCCGCAGTCCGGAGCTTCGCTCACCCAGGAAACTACATATCCTTATGTTGTAGCTGAAACCAATCTTACAAAGTTGCCGCAGAAGATCGAAATGAAGATTAAGTATACGGATTGATGAGCTGAATTATTTTAATGTTGATACCGAACCGGTATTATCAAAATTTATGTGCAGTTAATATTGTATGAATTAATGCTGATGTGAGGATTTATACGGGATTTGTCGGTCGGTGTTGTCAAAAGCAGAAAAATCTGATTTGCTTTTGGCAGTGCCGGCTGTTTTTGTTTACAAAACAAGCGCAGTTTATATTAATGAAATAGGCTGTCGAATATAAGATTGTAAAATTAACTTATAATATAAACATCATGGAAATTTTGTATGGAGGAATATTTACATGAAAGAATACATTACAAATTACAGACCAATATATGCGGATACCGACGCTATGGGAATAGTTTATCATGCGAATTATCTGCGTCTGTTTGAACTGGGCAGAACCGAGATGCTGCGCGAGATAGGATTTACTTATAAAAATATGGAAGAAACGGATCAGGTAATGCTGCCTTTAGCGGAGATCGGGATTAAATACAAAAAGCCGGCGTATTATGACGACCTGCTTGAGATAAGGACAAGCATAGCGGAATTAAAAAACGCATCCGTTACTTTGGGTTATGAAATTTATAATGAAGATGGCGAGTTGATTGTAACGGGAATGACGAAACATGCGATTACAGACGAAAGTATGAAACCTGTGGCGCTGAAAAAGAAATCTAAAGGAATGTATGATGCTTTGATGAACGCCATGAAAGAATAGCCGAAATTAAGGTATGATAAAGATAAACTGTGGACAGGAAAAGGTCTGTATTTTGCGGAAAACGTAAAGCAGCAACCATTAATATAAATAAAAAGGAATGAATAAAAATGGAAAAGAACGGACAGTATTCGATAGAAATTTTTGATGTAAGCGATTCGGGCGAAGGAATCGGGCGTATCGACGGTATGGTTACGTTTGTGCCGTCACTGCTCCCCGGAGATACAGCGACGGTTGAGATTATGGATATAAAGAAAAATCTGGCGAAAGGCAGGATCGTTAGCATAGATTCGGCATCATCGGATAGAATCGAGCCTCCTTGCGAATATTTTGATAAGTGCGGAGGCTGTACGCTTCAGAATCTGGAATATAAAGCGCAGCTCAAGCTGAAGGAAAAGCAGCTCAGGGACAAGCTGGACAGGATCTACGGCGGCAAAGCGCCGGAAATCGAGCCGATAATCGGCATGAACGAGCCGTGGCGTTACAGGAATAAAGCGGTCTATTCCGTGAACGCGGGCAGAGTGATTTTGAATAAAGACGGCAGCGTTCGCAATGAAAGAAAGCCGAAGGTGGGATTTTTTGACGGCAAAGGCAGGAACATAGTCGAGTGTAAAAGCTGTTTGATACAGCACCCCGCGGCGGAAAAGGCTGCGGACGCTCTGCGCGAATATATACAGCAGACGAGGATTTCTATTTATGATGAAAAATCCAAAAAAGGACGCCTGCGCCAGATGATCGTGCGCAGCGGGTTTAACAGCGGCGAGGTTATGGTTATTCTTGTGGTAAACGGCAGGAAGATACCGAAGCCTGAGCTTCTTGCAGATCTGATGTACGATGCGATAGATTCGCTGAATGATATTAATAGCAAATGTGAAAATATTAACGAAAATAATGCGAAAATAGGAGCTATTAATGGAAACAGAGCTGATAATATTGATAATAATTTAACGGAAAATGGTTTTGCCGATAGAAACTTTGAAGATACGAGAAGCGCGGAGAATATTAATAGCGAAGGTCAAATATATTATGAACTTAAAAGTTTGATAATAAATCACAACAGCAATAGGAGTCTGGCTGAGATCAGCACAAATACAGAAGTTTTATACGGACAGTCTGTTATAAGCGACCGCTCGGCAGGACTTGAGTTTGGGATCTCGCCGTTTTCGTTTTACCAGGTGAATCCTGCCCAGATGGAAAAATTGTATGAAACGGTTTTGGAATTTGCTGATCTGAAAGGCGGCGAAACGGTTTTCGATCTGTACTGCGGCGTGGGAACTATTGGGCTTTATTGCGCGTCTAAGGCGAAATACGTGTGGGGAATCGAATCGGTCAAGAGCGCCGTTATCGACGCAAATCGCAACGCGGTAATAAACGGGCTTGTGAATATCAGGTTTATAAACGGCAAGGCGGAGGAGGAACTTATACCGCTGATGGAAAAGCTCAGGCAGGAGCAAGGGCTTGAAATGGCAGAGGAAAGCGGAAAAAATGAAGGGATTCTGAGTAATGGAGCGGATATAAATGGCGGAATAGAGGCGGAAAAGGTTGCGGAAGCAGCTGCAGATAATGCAGACGAGCACGAGGGTTTTACAAATATTGCCGATATCGTTATCATGGATCCTCCGAGAGCAGGCTGTAAACCTGAGCTTCTGGAGGCTGTACTGAAAGCCGCGCCGGAGAAGATAATCTATGTTTCCTGCGACGCCGGAACATTTGCGAGAGATTTGAAGATTCTGACCGAAGGGGATAGATATGAGATAAAAAGGATAAAGCAGGTGGATCAGTTTTGTCAGGGGGTGCATACTGAGACGGTTGTAATGCTTTCCCACAAAAAACCCGACAGCGTAATCAACGTAAAAGTGGAGTTTGGCGAGGGTGAAGGTAAAGTACCGCTTGATAATATCGCCAAGAGAGCCGCAGCATACAAGCCGAAAGAGCGAGTTACATACAAGATGATTAAGGAGTACATAGAAGCGAAGTATGGCTTCAAAGTACATACCGCATATATCGCAGAGGTAAAAAGGGAGTTAGGATTGCCGATGTAT
>JAAVYD010000003.1 GCA_022790955.1 Bacillota bacterium | reverse complement strand
TTCAGCTCCAGTAATTCAGCCAATTTTTCGTACAATGCCTCACCCTCTTTCCTTAAAATATTGACATTATCTAAGATTTCTTATATCATCCTATTGCTATCTAAGTTATAAAAGAAATCTTAAATAAATATCATAAACTAACTTAGTTTTCTAAGTTATATTTGAAATATAGCATAGTTTTCCAAGTTAGTCAACCGATAATATTTTATTTTTCTAAGGTATGTCTGAAAACTGCTTTCCGCCAGGCGTGCGCTATACTTTATAAAAAATTCGCAGCGATCTGAAAAAACATATATAGGTTAGACTGAATTTATTATTAATATAATGCAGAATTGTACGCGCAGACAGCGAGGATGAATTTTCAAACACAACCTAAGTTAAGCGAGGAATTCTATGTACGACATATTTCAAAAACTGTTGGACGAAAGGGAGGTTACCGCATATAGAGTTGCAAAAGAAACAGGCGTGGGAACCGCTACGCTGTCCAGCTGGAAAAACGGCAAATACACCCCAAAACCTGATAAAATGCAAAAACTTGCGGATTATTTCGGAGTTTCCCTTGAATACCTGATGACGGGAAAAGAAACGTTTTCCGCGATTTCTTCTTACAGTGTTCATGAAACCGCCAGGCATGACGAACTGGATATAGCGAGAGATCTCAATAATATAATGAAAAAACTAAAAAATGAAGAAAACAAACCTTTAAAATACAACGGCAGGGAAATCGATCAGGATTCCCTGCGGCTGCTCGAAGACGCTATAAATATAAGCCTGCGGCATCTCATGATCGTAAACCGAGAGAAATACGGATAAAACGTCTGATAAAAATTAGCCCCACATTTGTTTATAAAATGAACCGACCCTAAAATCTAACGATCGGAGGTCGGTTTTTTATGGCAAAAACGCTTTAACAGAGTTGACCCCAATAAAGAATTAACTTTACCTCGATACATTCCCGGATATGTATAATGGTGAAATAATAAGTTACGGAATCAGTAAAAAGACATCTGCAGCAAACGTATTATCTGCTCAGGAGAAGGCTATCAAAATTACTTCATACTGTCCTTACAGAAGAACATTTCATTCTGACAGAGGATGAGCATATCAAATGTCTGTGTATTCACAGACATTAAATGAAAACAAAATCTTTCAAAGTATATCTCGTAAGGGGAATTGCTATGATAAATTCCATTATGGAAAATTTCTTTGGACTTTTAAAACAGGAGATGTACTATGGAAATACATACTACAATTTTGATTAACTGAAGGAATCTATCGAAAAATATATTGTATATTACAATGAAAAACGTATTAAAGAGAAATCTGGTTTGATGAATCCTGCTGAATACAGGCTTTCTGCCTTGATCGCATAAAAATAGCGTAACAGCCATCAAACTGCTACGCTTAAAAAGTCTAATTTTTTGGGGTCGCCCACTCTTTCAAGACACCTCGGAGGTATAAATATTTTATTCATGTAATTTTCTTATCATCTACGAAATTTTTCCGGCAACAGTATCCATGACTTCTTTAACAGTCCTGATTCTGTCTTCCTGCCATGTATTTGCTCCGCAGAATACGAGTCCGTTATCTGTATCGCCCTTAGCCGCGTCGATAAGAGCCGCCGTAATACAATAAGGCGTCTGATCCGGCTTGCAGTGCGGAATACAGTTATAACACTTTTTAGGCTGAATGCGATGCTGTTGTGTTTCCTCTACAAAGGCATTTTTTACAGCCCTGCCCGGCATTCCCACAGGACTTTTCACGATAGTAATGTCGTCTTTGCTGCAGTTTACGTATGCTTCCTTAAATTTTATGTCCGCGTCGCACTCCTCGGTCGTAACAAACGAAGTCGCCATCTGAACAGCGTCTGCGCCCAGCGCTAACTGTTCCTGCATATCCTCGTGAGTACGATAACCGCCTGCCGAAATAACCGGAATATACTGACCGTTTTCCTCTCCTAATTCACGCAGAAACTCTATAATTTTTAATAATTCACTCTTATACTTCTCAGCAGCGTCTTCTGCCTTAACGCTTTCCAGAGCTTCCTCCATAGAAAATCCAAGATGCCCGCCTGCGTTAATACCTTCTACAATTACAGCGTCCGGCAGCCTGCCGTCTTTTTTCAGCCATCTCTTGCAGATAACAGAAGCTGCTCTTACAGAAGAAACGACAGGAATTATTTTTACGTCGCTGCCTTTAGTAAGAGATGGCAAATTCATAGGAAGCCCGGCTCCGGAAACAATGAAATCAACTTTCTGATTAAGAGCTTCCTTAACAAATAAATCATACTGAGCGGTAGCTGCCATTATATTAACGCCTATCGCCCCGCGTCCTGCTGCTATCTGTCTTGCCTTTGCGATTTCCTTGCCCAGCGCTCTGAGATTGGCTTCCAGCGGATTAGTTTCAAAGTCCGGTTCTTTAAATCCTACCTGAGCCGCTGCCACGGTGCCCGCGCCGCCGTTTGCAGCAACTGCTCCCGCAAGACCGCCCAGACTTATACCAATACCCATTCCACCCTGAAAAACAGGAACGTCCAGTCTGTCTAACCAGGAACTCTGTTTCTTTCTGTTTTCTCTATTTCCTTCAACTATAAATTGATTACCCATCCTTCGGAACCTTTCATACCTTTCATGATAAATCTGCTCTGCTGTTTTATCCTCATACCTCTGCAAAAAATCCAAAATTTCATTTTTCAGATTTTTAGCCAATTCATCCATATATTCATATCGCGCAGGCTCTTTTTCTGAGATTATCTTTTCGATAACCCCGCCTTTTTTAAGATCCTGAGCCGTAAGTTTCATAACCTCAGCGGCTTCTTTAGCCCGTTTTCCGTCCCGCCACAGTATAGCTGCAAAGCCTTCCGGCGACAAAATAGAATATACGGCGTTTTCAAGCATCCATACTTCATTTGAAACAGCCATTCCAAGGGCTCCGCCTGAGCTTCCCTCTCCAACTATTACTGTAAGAACAGGAACTTTAAGGGACGACATCTCATAAAGATTATTAGCGATCGCCGCTCCCTGACCCCGTTCTTCCGCTTCTATGCCGCAAAAAGCCCCCGGCGTATCCACGAATAAAATAATCGGGCGATGAAATTTTTCAGCTTGTTTCATAAGCCGCATGGCTTTTCTGTACCCTTCAGGATTTGCCATACCGAAATTTCTAAATTGATTTTCTTTTGCATTCCTGCCTTTCTGATGACCGATAACCGTTACATACCGTTTACCTAAAGCGGCGATCCCACCCACAACCGCGCGATCATCGCCGTACATTCTATCACCGTGCAGCTCCAGAAACCAATCGAAAATATTATTAATATAATCAAGCGAATAAGGTCTTTTGCTGTCCCGCGCCCTTACAACGCGGTTCCATGCGCTCTCATTTCCTGCCATATGTTCCTCCCGCGCTCTCAAGCAGCACTCTCAAAACAGTCTTTATGCTTTTGCGTTTTACCACCAGATCTATAAACCCGTGAGATCTCTGAAACTCAGCGCTTTGAAATCCTTTCGGCAGCTTCTGACCTATGGTCTGAGCTATTACCCGCTGACCCGCAAATCCTATAAGCGCGCCCGGCTCGGCTATTATTACATCGCCAAGCATAGCGAAGCTCGCGGTAACGCCGCCCGTGGTCGGATCTGTGAGAACAGGAATATACATCAGCCCTTTTTCATCGTGACGCTTTATCGCCTGAGAAATCTTAGCCATCTGCATAAGAGAAAAAATACCTTCCTCCATACGCGCGCCGCCGGAACAACAGAACAGGACAACCGGCAGATTTTCCTCCGTTGCCCTTTCTATCATCCTCGTAATTCTTTCGCCTACCGCAGTTCCCATGCTCGCCATCATAAAATCCGACGACATAACGCCTAACGCTGTTTGTATACCATAAATACGCGCTTTACCTGTAATAACGGCGTCTATTTTTCCGGTTTCCTCAAGCAAACTTTCAAGCTGTTTTTCGTAACCCGGAAAATCGAGAGGATTATCCGTCGTCATATCCGCATCCCATTCCTCATAGGAATCGGCGTCCGCTACCATTTTTATCCTGGTCCATGCGTCTAATCTGAAATGTCTGCCGCATTCAGGACAGCAGAAAAGTTTTTCTCTTACATCTTCTTCATATACAATCTTCCCGCAGGAAGAACATTTGCGGAATAAGCCTTCAGGTACTTCCGGCCGTTCTTCGCATTCCTGCGGATCGTCGCCTGAAAATCTGCCTATCGTCTTTTTAAAACGTTCTTTCAGCATACTAATTTACACCCTTTTCCCTATCTGAACCTTCTCGATGATCTCGTTAACAGCCTTTGAATCTCCTGCTGCAAACTCTCTGCTTCCGATCAGCTCATACTGAAAATCGAGATTCGTATCGATGCCCTCAATAACAAATTCGCCGAGAGCGCTTCGCATCTTTCCGATAGCTTCATCCCTATTGCTGCCGTGAACTATAACCTTAGCAAGCATTGAATCGTAAAACGGAGATATCTCGCAACCGTAAAACAACGAAGAATCCACGCGAATACCATTTCCGCCCGGAATATAAAAATCGGTGATTCTGCCGGCGCAGGGAATAAATCCGCGATTCGGATCTTCAGCGCTTACCCTGCACTCTATGGCGCAGCCCCGCGGGCGAATATTTTCCTGACTCACGTTAATACTTTCCCCTGCGCTTATGCGTATCATTGCTTTTATGAGATCAATACCCGTAACCATCTCGGTTACTGGATGTTCCACCTGGATTCTCGTATTCATTTCCATAAAGTAAAAATTATTGTCGTCATCCACGAGAAATTCTACCGTGCCCGCGCTGTAATATCCCGCCGCTTTCGCTGCGTTCACCGCAGCTTCGCCCATTTTAAAACGAGTTTCCTCATTCAAAAAAGGAGCCGGCGTTTCTTCTATCATCTTCTGATGACGTCTTTGTATACTGCAGTCCCTTTCTCCGAGATGTACGGTATTACCGTATTTATCCGCTAAAATCTGAACCTCTACATGACGGGCGGAATCCATATACTTTTCCAGATACATATTGTCGTCGCCAAATTCTCTGATAGTTTCCTGCTGCGCAAGATTAAAAAGTTCTTCAAACTCATCAGCAGATCTGACGATCCTCATGCCTTTTCCTCCGCCTCCGGCGGAAGCCTTTATCATAAGCGGATAACCTATCTTCGCCGACTGCTCAAAAGCTCTATCTGCAGAAGTAAAAGCCTCCTTAGTTCCCGGAATAACAGGCACTCCAGCGTTATCCATCATGCTACGGGCTTCGGATTTATTGCCCATCTTTTCGATAATCTCAGCGGAAGGTCCGATAAAATCTATACCGCACTGACTGCACATCCTTGCGAACTTTGGATTCTCGGAGAGAAATCCGAATCCCGGATGAACAGCCTGAGCGCCCGATAAAATAGCCGCGCTTATAATCGCTTCCATATTAAGATAACTATCCCTGGATCTCGCGGGACCTATACAAATGCATTCGTCGGCAAGCTGCGAATGAAGCGATTCCCGATCTGCCGTGGAGCAAACAGCAACCGTCAGTATTCCCATTTCTCTGCACGCCCGTATAATTCGCACAGCTATTTCGCCGCGGTTCGCTATTAATATTTTTTTATACATATTCCCCTCAAATCAAGCCGATTCGTTACTGTACAAAAAAGGTCAGCTCGGCTTCCACACATACCTTATCGTCTTTATATGCCACTGCTTTACCTATGCCCGCCGGACCCTTAACTTTTATAATCTCAGTTTCAAGACGCAAAACGTCCCCAGGCACGACCTGCTCTCTGAACCGGGCTTTTTTTATCCCGCCGAAAAAAGCTATCTTTCCTTTAAATTCCTCCTGAGAAAGAATCGCTACAGCTCCGACCTGAGCCAGCGCTTCGCAGATAAGCACACCCGGCATTACCGGTTTTTCCGGAAAATGCCCCTGAAAATAAGGTTCGTTATAAGAAACGGCTTTGCAGCCTACAGCCCGCTTGCCTGGTTCTAATTCGTCGATGCGATCTATCAAAAGGAACGGCGCTCTGTGAGGAAGAATTTCCATTATCTGATTAATATCCAACATATTTTTTACTCCGTTAATCCTCAATAACTTTGAAAAGAGGCTGACCGTATTCCACGATAGCTCCGTTTTGTACGAGCGCTTCATCTATAATCCCGTCAATATCCGACTTTATTTCGTTCATCAGCTTCATAGCTTCTATGATGCCTACGACCTGCCCTTTTTTTACATGATCGCCAATAGATACGAAAGGTTCTTCACCCTCTGCCGGAGCAGAATAAAACGTTCCCACCATAGGCGCTTTTATAAAATCTGCCGGCTTTTCGTCCCGCGCTTCCAGAATCTGCGGCATATCCGCAACAGACCTTTTTTCCGTCTGAGCTTTTCTAAAAACTTCAGGATTCACATGTACGTCGCCCGAATTTGTATTTTTTATCTTTATCTTTATATCCATATCCTGATATTCAAAAGTATTCAAATCTGTACTTTTTACTTTATCAATTATCATAAAGATTTCGTTTAATTCAAGATTCATAATCTCCTTCTCCCGCAATTACTTACAGTCCATTTATATAAACAGCGGTATTATCCGCTCTATTTAAAATTTCCTAACCAATATGCTTCCGTTATGTCCGCCGAATCCCAGCGAATTGCTTATAGCTGCGGTTACTTCCCTATTAATACCTTTTTTAGTATAATTCAGATCCATTTCGCCTTCAGCTTCATTGAAACCCGCTATACCGTGAATATAACCTTCCATTATAGTTTTAACGCATACTATAAACTCAGCAGCTCCCGCAGCTCCAAGCATATGACCCGTCATGGATTTCGTGGAATTAATATTAAGATTATAAGCGTCCTTTCCGAAAGCTTTTTTAACGGCTCTCGTTTCAAACAGATCGTTATACGGCGTGCTCGTTCCATGAGCGTTAATATACTGAACCTCGCCTGTAGAAAGTCCTGCTTCCTGCATGGTAAGTTCCATGGCTTTTGCCGCTCCCGCGCCTTCTTCATCAGGAGAAGTGATGTGATACGCATCGCAGGTAGCGCCGTAGCCCCCTACTTCCGCAAGAATCTTCGCTCCGCGCGCCTGAGCATGCTCCAGAGATTCCAGAACCACAACGCCCGAACCTTCGCCCATTACAAAACCGCTCCTGTCTTTATCAAAAGGTATCGACGCTCTCAGCGGATCTTCTGCAGTGGTAAGGGCTTTAAGCGCAGCGAAACCGCTTATGCCGAGGGGCGATATAGATGCTTCTGTCCCTCCCGCTATCATCACGTCAGCATCGCCGCACTGGATAGACCTGAAGGCTTCGCCTATGGAATGAGTTCCCGTAGCACACGCCGTTACTACATTTATGCACTTGCCTTTAAACCCGAAATGTATGCCCACATTTCCCGCCGCCATATTGCTTATCATCAACGGAACGAGAAGGGGCGGTATGCGGCGCGGACCTTTCTGTGTCAGTTTTGTATGCGCTTCCTCCAATATCTGCAGGCTTCCTATACCGCAGCCTACAGACACACCGATACGCCACGGATCCTCATTTTCAAGATCCAGTCCCGCTTCCTCAACAGCCTGAGCCGCAGCAGCCACTGCATACCGGCTGAAAAGCTCCATACGTTTCACTTCTTTATTATCGAGATACTTATCGGCTTCAAAATCGTTTATCTGAGCCGCTAATTTAACCTTATAATCTGTATTATCGAATCGAGTAATAGGAGCAATTCCAACTCTTTCGGTCTTTAAACTGTTCCAAAATTCATCTATCGTATTTCCTATCGGAGAAACAATGCCTGTTCCCGTAACTACTACTCGTCTGCTCATATTCCCATGCCTCCGTCTATTATAATTGTCTGTCCTGTAATGTATGAAGCTCTGTCCGATGCTAAAAACGCAACCGCTTCCGCTATATCTCTCGGCTGTCCCATGCGTCCGAGAGGAATATTGGCAAGCGCCGCTTCTCTTACTTTATCTGACAGCACAGCCGTCATATCTGAATCTATATAACCTGGAGCAACAGCGTTCACCGTAACGTTCCTGCCTGCAAGCTCCTTAGCAAGGGATTTTGTCATTCCTATGATTCCTGCCTTAGCAGCGCAGTAATTTATCTGACCTGCATTTCCGCGTACTCCCGATATGGATGAAATATTAATAATACGTCCGTATCTCTTTTTCATCATCATCGCGCCCGCCTGCTTCATACATAAAAACGCGCCTTTAAGATTAATATCAATAACCCGGTCAAACTCTTCCTCGCTCATGCGGACAGTCAGATTATCCTTAGTGATGCCTGCGTTATTAACGAGAATATCCAGCTTCCCGAACTCCTCTCCGACTTTTTTAAACATCTCGGCGCAAGCTGCCGCATCGGATACATCCGCCTTAATCAAAACCGCCTTTCGACCCATAGCTGTTATCTCATCAGCCACCGCTTTCGCCGACTCAGCAGAACCGTTATAATTCACAGCTACATCCGCGCCGTATTCGGCAAATGCTAATGCGATCGCTCTTCCTATTCCTCTGCCCGCTCCCGTTACAAGAGCCGTTTTTCCAGTTAACATCTGATCTCCTTTAATTCTATTTATTATTAGCCTGTTGTGTATTAAATTGGCTTGTTTTAGCAGTACTATAATCAATAAACAGTATTTAATATTATCAATAACGCAATATACTTCTAAACAATAAAAGTGA
>JAAVYD010000147.1 GCA_022790955.1 Bacillota bacterium | reverse complement strand
CATGTTGATGTTGGGCAGCAGGTCGGGGGTCATGCGGGAAAAGGCCACAGCCCCCAGCACAATGGCGATGATAACCCCCACCACCACAGTGAGGGGCTTTTTCACGCTGAATCTGGAAAACAATGCTATCTCTCCTCTTTCGGGAAACTCTTGAAAAGTCCACAATGAATCAAGTATAAACTTACTTGGCTGTGAATTTTTGAATATTCTGTAAACGGTTTCTAAATAAATTTCGCAAAAAGAAAAAGCCCCGGGCAGTGCCCGAAGCCTTTCAAAAACAGCCTTTTGTGCCTGGCGTTATTTCTTTCTCATTGTTCACAGGCTCCCTGCCACAAGGGGGAGGGATACTGCCCCTGGGCGGTCATGGCGGCAAGGGCTTCCACCACGGTTTGGCGATCCTCCTTATAGGTCACGCCATACCATTTGTCCTGGGAGGACAGCACACGCACCTGGGCGCGGCCTGCTTCCAGCAGGGAGTTTACCACAAAGGGCAAATAGATTTCCGCCTTCTCCGGATTTCCCGGCACGTCCTCCCGGAAAAAGCGCTTGAAGTCCTCCTCCAGCGCCGGGGTGAAGCCAGGGGTGAAGCCCCACACGTTCATGGAAACCACCGCGTCCGGGGACAAGCTGTGCCAGGTTTCCCCATCCTCTGTGAAGGCAATGCCCTCCGGGCGCTTTTCAATATGGGTGCGCTCCACAATGTTTTGTAGCAGGCCGTTTTCCGTTTCGCACACCCCCCGGGACACGTAGCCGTTGTCCGTTACAGTGTTGCCCAAGCGGTAGCCCACCATGGCGAAATCCAGCTTTTCCCCGTCCTTGGCGGTTTTCAGGAAGCTGTATATTTTCCCAAAGGCTTCCTGGCCGTAAAAATCGTCGGCATTGATGACGGCATAGGGTGCGTCCCCCAGCACCCGGGCGGCGGTGAGGGCCGCGTGGCCTGTGCCCCAGGGCTTTACCCGGCCTTTGGGGACAGAGAAGCCCGCCGGAATGTCCTCCTGTTTCTGGAACACCACCTGGATGTCCATATACCCCCGCATTTTCTGGAAAACCGCTTCCTCGAAGTCCTCCCGCAGTTCCTCTTTGATAATGAAAACCGCTTTCTTAAATCCAGCCCGGCGGGCGTCGAAAATGGAGTAGTCAATAATCTTCTCCCCGCAGGCCCCCACAGGTTCAATCTGCTTCAGGCCGCCGTACCGGCTGCCCATGCCCGCAGCCATCACT
>JAAVYD010000063.1 GCA_022790955.1 Bacillota bacterium | reverse complement strand
CGAAGGGTAAGATTTCGGATGCGGTAGTTAAAAGATTACCGATATACCGCAGATATCTTGAAGAATTAATAAAAGACGATGTAGAAAGAATATCGTCCAACGAACTGAGCTCCCTTATAGGATTTACTGCGTCTCAGATACGCCAGGATCTTAACAACTTCGGAGGTTTCGGGCAGCAGGGTTACGGATATAATATAAAAGGCTTATATAAAGAAATAACTACTATACTCGGTCTTGACTGCGAATATAAGATGGTTATAGTGGGGACGGGAAATCTTGGGCAGGCTCTCGCCAATTATACTAAATATTATAAGACAGGGTTTCCGATAGTAGGTATGTTTGATATAAATCCTAAGATAATAGGACTTAAAATAAACGATATACAGGTGCATGACAGCGAATATCTGTCGGAATTTTTAAAAGAAAATGCGATAGATATCGGAATCATTACAACAGATAAATCTGCCGCTCAGAATGTAGCTAATCAACTTGTGGAAGGCGGTGTAAGGGGAATCTGGAATTTTGCACCATGCGACCTTAAAGTGCCTAAGTATATTCCTGTAGAAAATGTACATGTTACAGATACATTAAATTCTCTCGTCTATCATATTATACATAATAATGAGACGGATGAGAAATAAATTACAATTAAAATAAAAATGATTTTAAAATAATTATAATTAATTATATTAAAATTGTTATACAAATAAAACATATTAATATTATTGTTTTACAGCGGGCGGATTTCCATTTAAAATTTATGATTTTTATGCGAAAATGATTGTTACCTTTTTTAGAGTCTGCTATAATAATATCGCTATATGTGAAAAGTATTAAGGAGGTATTTCGTATGGCTTTTGTAATCAATGATACTTGTATTTCCTGCGGCGCATGCGCTGCAGAATGTCCTGTTGAAGCTATCAGTGAGGGCGACGGCAAATATGTTATCAATGCCGATGTTTGCATCGACTGCGGAGCATGTGCTGAAACATGTCCTGTAGACGCTCCTTCACAGGCATAATTGTTTACTTACATTATATATTGTAATATAGTGCATGAAAAATATACGGCGGGTATTTCCAGCGGTTTTTAGCAGGCGCAAGAGCGTCTTGTCTGCCGCATTTTACAGGAAGTATCCGCCGTATTTTTATATTGAAAATCCGAGAACATTAACGGAGTTATTTATTATGAAGATATACGGACTGGTTGGAAAAAGCGGGACGGGTAAAAGCTATCAGTCTATGAACGTATGCCGCGACAGAAAGATAGAAGGCATAATAGACGACGGTTTGTTTATATACGATAATGCTGTTCAGGCGGGGCATTCCGCCAAGCGGGACGAAAATAAGATGACTGCGATAAAGACGGCTATTTTTTATGATAAACAAAAACGCGCCGAGGTTGCGGACAAAATAAAAAAAGTTTCGCCGGCAAGCATTCTTGTTTTGGGAACATCGAAGGAGATGATTTATAAAATCTGCAGGCATCTGGAATTGCCGGAGGTTTCTGAGATGATTCATATCGAGGATATAGTGGACGAGGATGCAATCACTACGGCGCTGCGTCAGCGCAGAGAAAAAGGAAAGCATGTTATTCCCGTGCCTACATTTGAAATAAAGCGGCAGTTTTCCGGATATTTTATGACGCCGCTTAAAGTATTCCGGCGCAAAAATAACAAATTGTTTCAGTCGGGAGAAAAGTCTGTGGTGCGTCCTACTTATAGTTATCTCGGCGAATTTGTGATAGCGGACAGGGCTGTTGTGGATATTGTGGAATATGCGGCCATGATTTCCGAAGGCGTTTACGAGGTTATAAAATGCAATATTAAGAGCGGCGAGGAAGGTGTTGTTATTACGATGGTCGTCGTTTTAGAATACGGTCGCGGACTCTGGGAAAATATCGAACAGCTTCAGCGTAAAGTAGCGGAAGAAGTTGAGCGCATTACGGCGTTTAATATAATATCGGTAAATGTAGTAGTTAAAGGACTTAAGCCTTTGTATTAAAGGCGCAGGCGGAAAGGGCGGATTATGGCAGGCAACAGAGTTTTTACCCTTAAAGGAGTGCGGGATTTTAATGCAGAACATATTTTTGACTGCGGTCAGTGTTTCAGATGGGACAGGGAAGACGACGGCAGTTATACGGGGGTGGTCGGAACAAATGCTGTTAATATTAAAATAGAGGATGGAATTTTGACTATCGATAACTGTACTCAGGAAGATTACAGTAGTTTTTGGCGGGATTATCTGGATATGGACAGGGATTACAGCGAACTTAAAGTCAGACTGTCCGATGGGGACGAGATTATGATGAAAGCCGTGGAATATGGCTACGGCATAAGAATGCTGAAACAGGATCCCTGGGAAACAGTGATATCGTTTATAATATCTCAAAATTCAAATATTCCGAGAATAAAGAAATGTATAGCGACGCTGTGCGAGAATTTCGGCGAAAGTATAGGTGTTTACAGAGGAACGGAGCGGTTTTCGTTTCCAGGTGCCAAAACACTTGCTCAGCTTGAACCTGAAGATTTAGCGATATGCCGGTTGGGTTATCGGGATAAGTACATAATACAGACGGCGAGGGCTGTCGCCGGCGACGGCGGGGAGATGCTGGCGGCGGCGCGTGAGCAGAGTTTTGAGGAAGCGGAGGCTTATGTTCGATCGCTGCACGGCGTAGGACCGAAAGTGGCAAATTGTATACTTTTATTTGGATTATTAAAATATGAAAGTTTTCCTCTCGACGTATGGATGAAAAGGATTATGTCTGAGCTTTACGGTTTTGATGAAAAGGATCTTAAAGGCATGACGGCTTACGCAAAAAAACATTACGGAGAATACAGCGGAATAGCTCAGCAGTATCTGTTTTATTACGCCAGGGAAAATTTATAAAGTCGGCTGATGGCAAGATTAAAGATATTATAATAAATAGAATGTCCTGAAAGGAGTAGACTTGAATTAGTGTCATAACTGAATTTTGCGGAAAGTGGTATCGGTATGATGAAGACATTAATATTAATAATTTGCGGCTTGAAAAGACTGCCGCATATTTTTAAAATTATTTAAAAAAGGCTGTTGACATCTGCTGCTAAGTGAGTTAAATTATTGTTAGCACTCGAAAGGAATGAGTGCTAACAGGTATGAAGATCAATAATAATATTTATTTTTAACTCACGAAAGGAGATATATAAAATGATAAGACCATTAGGTGATAACGTTGTAATTAAACGACTCGAAGCCGAAGAAAAGACTAAGGGAGGTATTATCCTGTCAAGCGCGGCTAAAGAAGTTCCTCAGGTTGCAGAGGTTTTAGCGGTAGGTCCGGGAACTGCGGATGTTGATATGATGATTTCAGTAGGCGAAAAGGTTATATTTAAGAAATACGGCGGTACAGAGATCGAGTATAACGGCGAAGAATTAATTATTTTACCTTATAACGATATTCTTGCTGTATTAGATTAAGCAATTAACATAAGAACAGGATATCGACAAAATCAGAAAATAATATCGGAATATAAAATCAGTTATAGGTATTTGATTTGAATAAATACTGAAAATTATTAAATGAGTTTTAATGAAACTGGTTTAATTAAAGGCGGTAAGTTAGGTTTTCAGCGCAGGCTGATTGACGTATAGATGTGAATATTCGGATATAATAGAATATTAAAAGTATAATAAAACTCGGTTAAGTTTGGCGCGTTAAGATTGTTCAAGGGTTGATAAGGATTTATATTCTGGTTATATCCATTTTATAAATAAATGATTAAAATAAGGAGTGAATAAAAATGGCAAAGGAAATAAATTTTGGCGAAGAAGCGAGAAGAAAGTTAGAAGCCGGCGTAGATAAATTAGCTAATACTGTAAAGATTACCTTAGGTCCTAAAGGCAGGAACGTTCTGCTGGAAAGACAGTTCGGCGGTCCGCTTATCACTAATGACGGCGTGACTATTGCGAAGGATATAGAGCTTGAAGATCCGTTTGAAAATATGGGAGCTCAGCTCGTTAAGGAAGTTTCTACAAAGACTAACGACGCCGCAGGCGACGGTACAACGACGGCTACTCTGCTTGCTCAGATTATGGTAAAAGAAGGTTTAAAGAACGTAGCTGCAGGCGCTAATCCTATGGTTCTCAGAAAGGGAATGCAGGGTGCAGTAGACGTTGCAGTTGAAGAACTTAAGTCAATTTCAAAGACTATCGACGGCAAGGACGAGATCGCTCAGGTAGCTTCCGTATCTGCGGGAGATCAGGAGATCGGAGATCTGATCGCTGAAGCTATGGAAAAGGTTGGCAAAGAAGGCGTTATTACCGTTGAAGAATCAAAATCAATGGGCACTACGCTTGAGATCGTTGAAGGTATGCAGTTCGACAGAGGATATCTTTCCGCTTACATGGTAACAGATACAGAAAAGATGGAAGCATCTATCGCATCTCCGTATATCCTTATTACAGATAAAAAAATTTCAAATATTCAGGAAATCCTGCCGTTGCTTGAGCAGATTGTACAGCAGGGTTCAAAGCTCCTTATTATCGCTGACGATGTTGAAGGAGAAGCTCTCGCTACTATCGTATTAAATAAGATCAGAGGTACGTTCGACTGCGTTTGCGTTAAGGCTCCGGGATTCGGCGACAGAAGAAAGGATATGCTTCAGGATATCGCAATCCTTACCGGCGGTACTGTTATCGCAGACGAGCTGGGCATGGATCTCAAGGAAGCTACTATAGATATGCTTGGCGTTGCCGATACTGTTAAGGTTACAAAGGAAAACACTATTATCGTAAACGGCGCGGGCAAGAAGGAAGATATAGACGCAAGAGTTAATATGATAAAGGCTCAGATGGAGGAAACTACATCTGAATTTGATAAGGAAAAGTTAGCTGAAAGACTTGCTAAGTTAGCTGGCGGAGTAGCTGTTATTCAGGTAGGCGCCGCTACTGAAACTGAACTCAAGGAAAAGAAACTGAGAATCGAGGACGCGCTGAACGCTACAAAGGCTGCAGTAGAAGAAGGTATCGTTCCTGGCGGCGGTACGGCTCTTGTAAATGTAATTCCGGCAGTTTCTAAATACGTTAAGACTTTAATGGGAGATTTAAAGACAGGCGCAGGCATTATCCAGAGAGCTCTTGAGGAGCCTGTAAGACAGATTGCAGAGAATGCAGGTTTTGAAGGATCTGTTGTCGTTTCCAAGATTAAGAACGGTAAAGTCGGCGTAGGTTTTAATGCGGCTACTGAAAAGTATGTCGATATGATGACGGAAGGTATTGTTGATCCTACTAAGGTTACAAGATCAGCTCTTCAGAATGCGGCTTCCGCGTCCGCTATGCTGCTGACAACAGAGGCTTGCGTTGTTGATATTAAGCCTGACGGTCCGGATCTTTCTGCTCTCGCAGGAGGCATGGGAGGTATGGGAGGCATGATGTAAGCTGACTGAAGCAGTTAGTTTGCGGAAATGTTTTTCGTATGATTTATAATAATCGGCGGTTTGCCGTAAATAGTAAACAGATAAATTAACAAAGCTATCTTCAAATAAAGCTCGTTCTTTCCTGATATTCGGATTTGATAAAATCATATATTAGGGAGGGACGGGTTTTTTATATTGCAAGTGTGTGAACGAATTAATTAATATTATGACAGTTTCAAAGTATAAGATCAGTCTTGAATTATGTTTTTAAAACATTTTTATAACTATATGATATTATATAAGAATAATAGAAAATGATTGTACTATAAATATGGAGATTTGAAAAAATGAATATCAATACAATACCTGCTTACGATCATTCTGCAGAAATACGTGAGTTATTTTCCGAGTATACGGAGATGCTTATAGAAGGCGACAGTTCTTTTAAAGAATACCTGGATATTCAGAATTATGATGAAGAAATAAATCATCTGGAAGACAAATACGGGCTGCCGGAGGGCAGATTATATATAACTTATTGCAACGGCGAGCCTGCAGGCTGCATAGCTTTAAGAAAAATAGACGAGATGAACTGTGAAATGAAGCGGCTGTATGTAAGACCGTCGTTCAGGGATCAGCACATAGGCTTTCAGCTTGTTAAGAGGATTATTGATGATGCTAAAGAAATAGGATATTCTTATATGCTGCTCGATACGCTGCCGTTTTTAAAAGACGCGCTGAGAATGTATAAAGATTTCGGTTTTTATGAGATATCCGGCTATAATAACAGTCCGATGGATACATCCATCTATATGAAATTGGAACTTTAAGATTTAATAATTATTATTTCAGGATTATAAATTTATACTTGAACGTTATTATATAATTCAGCAATAGATATGATAATCTATTTAAAATTTCTTTTAATCAAAAAAAATATCATTTAATAAGGTAAATGAGCCGCTGACTGATAAAAAGTATATAAGATCAATACAGATTATTTTATTAATAATATGGAATAGTTTAAAGACCCTGCGTTTTGCGCAGGGTTAAGTTATATATTAATATTTTACAGTAATGAAATAGTAAATTGGATATGTTATACTGAGTTAATATAAATTTTAATATTCACAGGCGGGGTATAAGATTATGAAATATATAAAGGCGGATATCAAATATGCGGAGCGGATTTTTCGATTAGTTCACAGTACGATAATTGAAGTTTATCCAAAATATTATCCGCAGGAAGTAGCAGATTTTTTCTGTGAGCTTCATAATAAAGAAAGTATTATTGATGATATAAATAATGGCAGCGTATATATTCTGATAGATGAGGATCGGTTAGTGGGGACCGGAAGCAGAAGTGATAATCATATAACGAGGATTTATGTTCTGCCTGATTTTCAAGATCAGGGTTACGGAAGTTATATTATGCGTATGCTGGAGAAAGATATTTCTCTGCAGTATGACAAGGTTTATCTGGAGGCTTCTTTTCCGGCAGCTAAATTATATGAATATTTAGGATATAAAACCGTCAGGCATGAAAAATTGCAGGTATCAGACAATGCTGTGCTGGTGTATGAAATTATGGAAAAGAGATTGTAAGATAAAAATACGATCATGGTTATGAAAGCGAAGTTTTTACGTTTGTGAAGAATAATATATAAATAGTTTTTGCGAGAAGAAAGATATAAGATATCTTAGATATTAATATAAGTTTGAGCATTATGGAAAGCGTGCTTGACATCATGTTAGCATATAGTATAATAAAGCTATGGAAAGTAAACTTTCCGTTTTAAGGAGATTATTATGAAAAACTGCTTGGAAGAATTGCGAAAGGAGCGAGGTATAAGCCAGGAAGAACTTGCGGCTGAATTAGAAGTATCAAGACAGACGATAGGCTCTTTGGAAAATGGAAGATATAATCCATCAATTAAATTAGCATTCAAAATATCGAGATATTTTGGAATGCCTATTGAAGAAGTTTTTATATACGAGGAGGAATAATCTGTGAAAAAGAAGTTTTTGATGATAGAAATGATTTTAGGTATATGTATTATATCTGCAGGGATTTTTTGCTATGGCATGGGTGTAAACGATATTTGGCATATCTCAAGACCGAATTTAGTAGTAATGTGTACTGTGCTTATAGGAACCTTTTTTATAGTTTCCGGAGCCTGCGATATGTTTTCGAGAAAAACTAAGGAAATAGAAATCGAAGAAAAAGATGAAAGGAATATTATGATATCCAATGCCGCTATGGCGAGCGGATTTAAAACGATGAGTACGCTTCTTTCGGTAGCGGTGCTGATATTGACCTTTGCAGGATTCATGGACGCGATAGCCTGTTTATCTGTTATAGGGGTTTATTTTATCTCTCAGGTCGTGTTTGTATATCGTTTGTGGGATCTGCACAAGAAGATGTAAGATATTAATATGGTAAAAAAGAGAATCTAAAGATCCGCGACGGATTTTTAGATTCTCAGTTTATTCAACGGGTTTATCGGTTTCAGCTATGCAGCTTTGCCACGAAATCGGTCATGGCGTCGGCTATTTTAAGCTGCTGAGGACATACAGCTTCGCAGCTCTGACAGCCTATACAACCGCTTGGTCCTTTTTCTTTTTCTACAGACATTAACGCCATAGGAGCGATAAATCCTCCGTCTGTGAAGTTGTGTTCATTGTATAGTTCCAGAAGCCATGGAATATCAAGCTCCTGCGGACAATGGCTTACGCAGTAACGGCAGGCTGTGCAGGGAAGCGTTTTTTTTGTGAGCATATCGTCTGCCGCAGCTAAAACGGTTTTCGTTTCTTCGGCCGTCAGCGGTTTATCTTCTTCAAAAGTCGCAATATTAGCCTTGAGCTGTTCAAAATTCGACATTCCTGATAGAATAACCTTACAGTCTTTGATACCCTGAAGAAAGCGGAAAGCTATCGCGGGTATTGTTTCTTCAGGTCTTACAGCCTGTATCCCTGCAGCCTGATCTTCCGGCAGCCTTGCAAGAGAACCTCCGCGCAGCGGCTCCATTACCCAGATCGGGATATTATATTGCTGCAGCAATTCAGCTTTTTCCTTTGAGCTCTGGAAAGTCCAGTCCAGGTAATTTATCTGAAGCTGACCAAATTCCATATAGCTGCCGTAGGCTTCCAAGAAGCGCTTCATTACTTCCACGCTGCCGTGAGCCGAAAAACCTAAATGCTTTATGCGCCCGTTTTCCTTTTGCTTCATTAAATATTCAAATATACCGTATTTTTCGTCAAGGTATTCGTTGATATTCATTTCACAGACATTATGGAATAGATAAAAATCGAAATATTCGACTCCGCACTTCTCAAGCTGTTTTTCAAAGATTTCTTCAACTTTGTCCATATTTGAAAGATCATATCCTGGAAACTTGTCGGCAAGATAAAAACTTTCGCGAGGATATTTAGCCAGCGCTTTTCCGATAACGAGTTCCGAATTTCCGTTGTGATATCCCCAGGCAGTATCGTAATAATTAATGCCGTGCTCCATAGCGTACGCGATCATGGTATCTGCGGCGGCTTCGTCGATATTTGAATCGTTTCCGTCGATTACGGGCAGACGCATAGCTCCAAGACCGAGAGCAGACAGTTTAATATCCTGAAAATCTTTATAAATCATAAAATAACTCCTTATATTTTGCTTGTAATCAACATACTCGAAGATCAGTAAAGTCGGGCGGGCAAAATGTGGCGGGATGCGTTGTCGTTCTTGTTACACCATATTTTCTTACGCCTTCTTTTTAACGATTCTCAAATGCGCTGACTATAAAATCTAAATGAAAATTGTTTTAACGAATATTATAAAAACAGAAGAATCAACTTGATATACAGAAAATTTCATGAAAATATTACTTATAATATTCATTCTATTTTATAGCTGCAGAGTTGTCAAATACCAAATTGCTAAATGATGGTATAGAAAAAAAGTATAGAAAAGTGAAAATAAGGATTTGTATAAACAGGGTTTACGTAAATTAAAATATGGGTTTAAAATTTGGGATGCAAAGCAAAACATAATTTGGTATTATAGTAAGGCTAATAAAATTATGGAATATAGGAGTTTTGTTATGGAAATAGAAATCGTACTTCATCAGATGGTTCAGTTGTTTATAATGATGGCGTTGGGTTATCTGCTTTATAAGGTCAGGTTAATGGACGAAGCATTTAATAAAAAGTTGACGAAGCTGCTTCTCAACTGCACTCTGCCGGCAATGATAATGGCTTCGGTTTTTGAACAATCATCGGAAAGAAATATGATGGTAGTTCTGGAAGTTTTTGCAGTATCAATAGCAATATACATATTTCTGCCCGTTATTTCATTTATAATAGTTAAACTGATGAGGTTTCCTAAGGAGCAGCAGGGACTTTATATGTTTATGCTGACGTATTCAAATGTAGGGTTTATGGGATTTCCGATCATCAGTTCGATGTACGGAAGCACTGGGATATTTTACGCCGCTATTACAAATGTAGTATTTAATTTAACGATATTTACATTAGGCGTGATACAGATGAATTACGGAACAAAACACGAAGGCGGCAGACTCATAGATTTTAAGCAGCTTCTTACGCCCGGCGTATCCATGTCGGTTCTGGCTATAATAGTTTATCTTATAAATATTCAGATGCCGGCAGACATAGTAAATGTATGCACGTCGGTGGGAAATATTACAACGCCGCTGGCGATGCTTCTTATTGGCGCGACTCTTGCGTCTATGGATATAAAGTCAATATTTAATGATTGGCATGTTTATCCTTTTGCAATAGTAAGACAGATAATTCTTCCTGTATTTATGTGGATAATCCTGAAGCTGATAATAAAGGACGAGCTTATTTCCGGCGTAATGTGTATACTTATGCTGCTTCCTATTGCTAATATGGCTGTGCTGTTTGCAACATTATACGGCAAGGACGAAAAGTTAGCGGCAAAAACGATATTTATAACTACGGTAATGTCAATGTTTACAGTGCCGGTAATAATATATCTGTTTTCAAATTGACTGTTATTTTACATATAATTTGTAAAATAAGCATATGCGACTGAAAGTATTGTTAGTTTGATTTTTAATATGCAATTTTAAAATATAGCAGTAAGAGAATAATTATAAAATAAAAATTGAGGGTATTCGCCGGTCGTGTAAAGACCTGCAGAATACCCTGTTTTAATGTTTAGATTGTTATTAATCGGTTTTGTATATTTGATTAAGCCGCCTTTTGAACAGGTTCAGGCTGAACGTCAGCTTTTTTAAATGTGATCGAGCTGCCGTCGCTGCTTGCAATTATAGTTCCCATTTGGTCTGTTCTGTAAATTTCCGCGCCTGCGTCGGAAAGTCTGCTTAACAGATCTTTGTGGGGATGTCCGTATGAATTTCCAGCGCCAACCGAAATTACTGCGTATTTAGGCATTATTTCACGCAGGAATGGATATGTGGTTGAGCCATTACTGCCGTGATGCCCCGCTTTGAGTACGTCCGCCGCCAGTAAACCGTCGGCTTCACCGGTAAGGGAACGGCTGTTTTCTGTAGAATAAGCGTCTAACATGTCAGATTCTGCCTGCCTGGAGGCGTCGCCTGTAAACAGGAAAGAAGTCCCTCCGTAAGTTACTTTTGTTACTATCGACATGTTGTTGGCTGCGCTTGACGACGAGCTGTCCGCCATATAATTTTCGAGAGGTCCGAGAATTTTTACGTCGGCGCTGCCGACTTTAAATTCATCTCCCGCAGCAGGCACGGTAAGAGCAGTCACGCGGGTTTCGGCATCTCGTTTAAAGTAACGGAAAACGTCGGAATCGCATTGTGTCACCGGTGAAAATACAGTATCGACAGTACATGTTTTGAGAGGACCCGAAAGACCTCCTATATGGTCCTCATGAGGATGTGTACCGATGATATAATCCAGATGCGTTATTCCGAGGGACGTTAGATAGTCCGATACAAGATCGCTGTCGGCGACGTTGCCTCCGTCTATAAGCATAGATTTGCCGTCACAGACGACGAGCTCTGAGTCCGCTTGTCCTACATCTATATAGTGGACTTCAAAATAAGAACCTTCCGGGAAAGAATAGGTATTCTTTCCGGAATCTGCCGGGCTGCGTTCCAGATTAGAAAAGCCCAGAAAACCCATAATAACGATTATCAGCATACTTATAAGCGTGTATATCTGATGTGGTTTTTGCTTTGTATATTTTTTCTTTGCCATACGAAAATTTTAACATAAATAATCGGATTAGGATAGAGAAATACGAAATTATACGCAAAATTTGCTCAAACCACAAGATGTAGTTTGACAATATACACTATAAAAGGTATGATATTATCTAAAAGATACAATATATTGTGATATCGATGATTTTAAAAATTTAACGTGCGATGATATGACCGCTAATGATTTTGTTCATATAAAATCAGCGGATAAGATTTTGAAAACTGCGTTATGGATATGAGAATTGCGTGCAGTGAGAATTCAGAGATCACGCATATAAAGTTATAATATGGGAGATGGCAGTATTATGAAAAACATTACAACTATTGTCAAACGCGACGGGCGCAAGGTGCCTTTTGATGTGAATAAGATTTCAAATGCTATATATTCTGCTGCGCAGGTACTGGGCGGTCAGGACAAAAAGACTGCTGAGCAGCTTGCGGCTCAGGTTGAGGATTATCTTATTAATACGCTGAAAATCAGCGAACCTGATGTGGAACAGGTGCAGGATGCCGTTGAAAAGGTTCTTATCGAAAACGGACATGCGAGGACTGCCAAGGAATATATTTTATACAGGGCGGAGCGCACCAGGGTGCGCAGCATGAATACCAAGCTCATGAAAATTTATGAAGATTTGACATTCAGGGACGCTGCGGAAAACGATGTAAAGCGCGAAAATGCGAACATAGACGGCGATACCGCCATGGGAACCATGCTGAAATACGGTTCCGAGGGCGCAAAGCAATTTTATGAGATGTATGTTCTTGATCCTAAGCACGCAGAGGCTCATATTAACGGCGATATTCATATACATGATCTGGATTTTCTGACGCTGACTACAACTTGCTGTCAGATAGATCTGCTGAAGCTGTTTAATAATGGATTCTCAACAGGCCACGGTTTTATAAGAGAACCTAACGATATTCAGACTTATTCTGCGCTTGCGTGTATAGCGATTCAAAGCAATCAGAACGATCAGCACGGAGGTCAGAGCATCCCGAATTTCGATTACGCAATGGCTCCGGGCGTAAAAAAGACGTATGTTAAGAAATATAAAGAGAATCTGGCTAAGATTATTAATATTATTAACGACGAATATAACGGCGAGGATATCGTGAGTGATATTCTGGACGGAATTAAATCTGAGTTTAATCTTACGCCTGTTATGGAGGATAATAACGGTTATTCAGATCGGGAAGCGGAAAAATTAAATAAATTTCTGAATCCGGAGGAAATAAAAAAGGCGCAGGCTTTTGCAAAGAAGTATGCGGATAAGGAGATAAAACGGGCTGTTTATCAAGCTATGGAAGCTCTTATCCATAATCTTAACACTATGCATTCGAGGGCGGGAGCGCAGATCCCGTTTTCATCTATAAATTACGGTACGGATACTTCGCCTGAAGGAAGGCTTGTTACGGAATCTGTGCTGAAAGCTCAGTATGCGGGGCTGGGTCACGGCGAAACTCCGATATTTCCTATCCATATTTTTAAAGTAAAAGAAGGCGTTAATTACAATCCGCAGGATCCTAATTATGATCTTTTTAAACTCGCTATCAAGGTTTCAGCGAAACGTCTGTTTCCTAATTTCTCGTTTCTCGACGCGCCGTTTAACGCCGAGTATTATAAACCGGGCGATCATAATACAGAAGTCGCTTATATGGGCTGCCGGACGAGGGTTCTTGCGAATGCTTACGATCCGTCGCGCCAGGTAACAGGAGGCAGAGGAAATCTCAGCTTTACTTCTGTAAATCTGCCGCGTCTTGCTATAAAAGCGAGGGGCGATACAGATATATTCTTTGAGGATCTCGATAGGAAGATAACGTTGGTTTTCAGTCAGCTTGAGGAGAGATTCAGGATACAGGGAGCAAAGAAGGTTAAGAATTATCCGTTTCTTATGGGTCAGGGGATATGGCTCGATTCCGACGGGCTCGATCCCGAAGATGAAGTTGCTGAAGTGCTGAAGCACGGAACGCTTACGGTTGGATTTATCGGGCTTGCCGAGTGCCTTAAGGCGCTGACGGGAAGTCATCACGGGGAATCTGAGGAAGCGCGGAACTTAGGTCTTAATATAATAGGATATATGAGAAAACGCGCGGACGAAGAAACGAAGCGCACCGGTTTGAATTATACGCTGATAGCCACGCCTGCAGAGGGACTTTCCGGTCGTTTTGTTAAGATAGACAGAGAAAAATACGGAAATATTCCGGGAGTTACGGACAGAGATTATTATACCAATTCTTTTCATGTTCCCGTGTATTATGAGATTTCAGCGTTCGACAAGATTAAGATCGAGGCTCCGTATCATGCTCTTACGAACGGAGGTCATATTTCTTATATCGAGCTTGACGGAGATCCGCTGAAAAATCTGGACGCTTTTGAGTCTGTCGTGAGATATATGAAGGAGAGCGGTATAGGGTACGGTTCTATAAATCATCCCGTGGACAGAGATCCGGTGTGCGGATTTACGGGCATTATAGATAACGAATGTCCGAGCTGCCATAGAACCGAGGCGGATAATAAGGCTAAATTCGAGCGTATACGCCGTATAACGGGCTATCTTGTGGGCACTGTAGATAGGTTTAACGACGCTAAGAAAGCGGAGGTAAACGACAGGATAAAACATTCGGTAGTAAAAGAATTGTAAGAGCGGGGTTGGTTTGGATTGTTTATAACGGGAAATATAATTGACTTGTTAAGCTAATAAACGGCTTTTATGTTTATGCTTGAAAAAGTTTTAAATGCATGTTAATATAAATATATAAAAAGGATTAACGCTTTTGACACGGCGATCGATCCGAAACAGAATATTTCGTAACGGTCGTCTTAACCGATAAAAATATCAGTTAGGCGACCGCATTATTTTTTACGCCATAAGGCGCAAGCGATAACTGCTAATACTATTATCAGCGTATGCTGATATAACATATGTAATTAACATAATAATATACACCCCCTTTTCGTACGGGAGTGATCGACCGCTGAAGCCCTAACCCGATTCGTAAAGCGAATCGTTGGTAGGTCTCATGCGAAAATTCCCCGAAGCGAAGCGAGGTTGGAATTGACCGCCAAGCGATAATCCTTAATTTATATTATACCATATAAAACATTTAAATTATATAAATTTAAGGTTTAAAATATTGTTTAGCGGTTATATTTTTTAATTTATAGAAAGTTTTAAGGTGGGACAATGGCAGCGGAGCAAATAGAGCAGGAAAATTTATTAAGGATCTCAGGTATAATGCGGGAATCTATCGTTGACGGTCCCGGCATACGGTATGTTGTGTTCACTCAGGGCTGTCCGCACAGGTGCGAAGGCTGCCATAATCCTCAGACTCACGATTTTGAAGGCGGCAGTTTTATTAATATTAAAACTATTGCGGAAGATATTAATAACGATCCTTTGCTTGCCGGAGTTACTTTCAGCGGCGGCGAACCTTTGTGCCAGGCTGAGCCGTTAGCCGGGCTTGCCGGAATAGTAAAGGATATAGGTCTTGATCTTATGATATACAGCGGTTATTACTATGAAGAAATTTTAGATATGGCGGAAACGGACGCTGACATCAGGCGGTTAATAGAGCTCGCTGACAAATTGGTGGATGGGCGTTTTGTACTTGCAGAACGCGATTTGACTCTGCCGTTTCGAGGCAGCAGGAATCAAAGATTTATAGATCTGGCTGAAAGCCGCAGAACGGGCGTGTGTATGGAATATCAGTCGCATAAGTGGGATATTTTATAAAAATATTAACTTATTATTAATATACAACCTATATGATTTGGTGTTATACTAAATACATCATAAGTTCAAATAAAATTCATTAAAAACTAATGCTGCCGAGGATATATCGGCGGCTTTTTTAGTATGGCGGGAATGCCGTCAATTTGCAGTTAAAGTTATGCATACAGGGCGTAGTTGTAAACGAATCCAAAGCGACTCCAAGGATTGTATAATTAAAGCTGAGGCAAAAAGGCATTAGGGACTTAGGAAACTTTGAGTTACAGAATCGCTGGCAAATCAGTTTGCGTGATTTGTAAATCATTATCAGTCATTAATTAAGATCACGGGATTTTATCTAAATTAACGCGTTGTGCTAATAAAAATTAGATACTCAATATCAATATATTGTATCATCAACAGAAATCAATATACAGAATTAATTTATAATAGTATGATTATCTAATGAATTACTTTGCAATTTTATTATAAATCACTTTTATTGTTTATCAATATAGTGCGTTATTGATAACATTAAACATTATTTATTGATTATAATACTGCTAAAACAAGCCAATTTAATAGTACAGCGGGTTAAATTAGTAAAGAAATCCTCACAAAACGAGGGCTTCTCGGTTGTGCAGATTATTATTTGAATTGAACGTCCGGCGCCTAATAACACGCCGGGCGGTGTGAGGAAGACTGTTTGTCAGCTCCGGCACGATGTAGTTTATAAAATATTATGTGGAGTTTTAAGGTTTGATTATGATGATTATGGATTGATTTTACATTAATATTTTTTAAATTATATAAGATTTTGAGGTTGATAGCGGATAATAAAACAGATTATGCAAGTTTCTTTTAATTGTATACAACAGTTTAAAAATATGATATTGTAGAAGAAAAAATACTAAAGATTTTACTCTATAATTTGAAGAAGTATTTTTATTAATATAAAAATACTAAAAGGTCTATTTTGCAGAGCAAGTATTTTGTTATATAATATAGGAAACGATCACATTAAACAATTATTATTTATTTAAGAATATATTTGGAGGATTTTGATGCAGTTGTCAGAAAAATACCAGCTTATACGAAAGTTGGCGCGTGATTTTGCAGAAAAAGAGCTGACGCCGGAAATTCTCGATGAAGTCGAGGATACAGGGATTTTTCCTGTGGATATTCAGAAAAAGATGGCTGAGGCAGGTTTTTATGGTATAAAGGTTCCGGTTGAGTACGGCGGGCAGGGGTCGGATCATCTGGCGTACGCTATTACCGTGGAGGAGATAGCCAAGGTGAGCGCTGTGGGAAGTCTTTACGTTAATTCGCCTAATTCTCTGGGCGGCATGACGATCCTGATTGCAGGAACAGAGAAACAGAAGCAAAAATATCTGCGCCCTATGGTGGAAGGCGATCTCGTTATACCGTTTGGGCTGACTGAGCCGGGCGGCGGTTCAGATGCGGGCGATATGAAAACTACGGCTGTGCCGGACGGAGATTATTACATTTTAAATGGAAGAAAGACGTTTATTACAATGGCGCCTTTCGCGGATTATTCGGTAATCTATGCGAATACAGGTCCGAGGGAGTCGGGTAAGACGGGGATCACAACTTTTATAGTAGATATGAAGCTGCCGGGCGTTAGCGTAGGCAAAGAAGAAGAAAAACTTGGTCTTGTGGGCTGCGCTACAAGCGATATAATCCTTGAAGATGTGCGCGTTCATAAGGATGATATAATCGGTGAAATCGGCGAGGGCTTTAAGGATGCCATGAGATCTCTCGACGTGGGTAGGCTCGGAGTAGCGGCTCAGTCCGTAGGGGTGGCTCAGGCATGTCTTGACGAGGCCGTAAAGTATTCAAAAGAGAGAAAGCAGTTCGGCAAATATCTGTGGGAGCATCAGGGCATAGGCTTTATGATTGCCGATATGGCTACCAAGGTTAAGGCGGCGCGGGAACTGGTCTACGACGCTGCTGTGGTGAAGGATACCGGAGGAAACAGCACGCTGGCAAGCGCTATGGCTAAATATTATGCGTCTGAAATCTGCAATGAAGTGGCGGCTAAATCGCTTCAGATTCACGGCGGATATGGTTTTGTAAGAGGCTTTAAGATCGAAAGACTGTACAGAGATTGCAGAGTATTTACTATTTATGAAGGTACGAGCCAGGTTCAGCAGATAGTTATTTCCAATCAGTTGTTTGGAAAATAGAGGAGATCGCAATTATGAAGATAATCGTTTGTGTGAAACAGGTGCCCGATACGACGGAGATCAAAGTCGATCCCGTTAAGGGAACGCTGATGCGCGATGGAGTGCCGAGCATTTTAAATCCCGACGACGCTAACGCGCTGGAAGCGGCTTTAAAGATAAAGGATGAATATCCGAATACGGAAGTAGACGTTGTTTCTATGGGACCGCAGCAGGCTTCTTACGTGCTGCGCGAGTGTCTTGCCATGGGCGCTGACCGGGCGTTTCTTTTAAGCAGCATGGCTTTCGGAGGGGCGGATACATGTTCTACGAGTACGACGCTTGCTTACGGCGTTAATAAAATTGGCGAATATGATTTTATATTTGCAGGCAGGCAGGCCATCGACGGCGATACGGCGCAGGTGGGACCGCAGCTTGCTCAAAGACTCGGGCTTCCTATCGCTACATATGTGCAGAGCATCAGAGAAATACGCGAAAACAGCGTTATAGTCGAGCGTCAGCTTGAAGACGGATACGAAGTGCTTGAAGTCAACAGACCGTGTCTTTTGACTGCAGTTAAAGAAATGAACGAGCCGAGATACATGACTATTATAGGAATAGAACAGGCGTATAAGCAGGAAATAACCGTGTGGGATGAAAATGATCTTGATCTCGATCAGAATGATTGCGGGTTAAAGGCAAGTCCGACCAAGGTATTCAGGAGTTTCACTCCGCCGCCTAAGGGAAAGGGCGAAATGCTGTCAGGTACCGTAACGGAAATGGCTCATTCTCTGGTAGCGAAGCTGACGGAAAAACACATACTGTAGAGAAAGGAGGCCTAAATGTCAATAATAGTAATAGAAGAAAAGTGCAAAGGCTGCGGACTGTGCGTTCAGGGCTGTCCTTTTGACGCTATAACGATATCGGACAGGCTTCCTGTCATCGGAGCTGCATGTACGGAATGCGGCGCGTGCCTTGAGAACTGTAAGTTTGAAGCTCTTCAGAAAATAGAGGACGGAGCCGTAAGGGAGAACGATATTTCAAAATATCATGACGTGTGGGTGTTCGCAGAGCAGCGCGGCAATAAACTCATGCCCGTAGTAATCGAGCTTATCGGCGAGGGCAGACGGCTTGCCGACGAAATCGGCTGTGGGCTTGGCGTGATAGTGTGCGGCGAAAACGTGGATCAGCTTGCATACGAGGCTGGCTGCTACGGTCCGGATAAGATATATGTCGCGGACGCTCCGGAGCTTAAAACATATACGACGGACGCCTACACAAAAGTAATTTACGAGGCGGTGATGAAGTACAAGCCGGAGATTTTGCTGCTTGGGGCTACTCATATAGGCAGGGATCTCGGACCGAGCATAGCGGTAAAATGCGGCACGGGGCTTACTGCGGACTGCACGAAATTAGATATAAATCCTGAGGATAAGAAGCTGATGCAGACAAGACCGGCTTTCGGCGGAAATCTTATGGCTACGATAGTCTGCGAAAATCACAGACCTCAGATGGCTACGGTGCGTCCGGGAATCATGGAGAAAGCGCAGTATAACAGAGAACACAGCTGCGAGGAAATCCGGCTTGACGTGAAGTTCGAAGAGAACGAGCTGAGAGAGCGTGTTATCAAAGTCGTAAAATCCATGCGGGAAAAAGTATCCCTGACGGACGCCGACGTAATAGTATCCGGCGGACTTGGGCTTGGCGGTCCGGAAGGTTTTGAGCTGGTGAATAAGCTGGCTGCCAGGCTGGGCGGCGTTGTGGGCGCAAGCCGAGCTGCGGTGGACGCCGGCTGGATTCCGAACAGTCATCAGGTCGGTCAGACGGGTACGACCGTTAAGCCTAATATTTATATTGCCTGCGGTATTTCCGGGGCAATACAGCACCTTGCAGGCATGCAGGAATCAAAGTGCATTATTGCGATTAATAAAAATGAAAACGCTCCTATCTTTGAAGTGGCGGATTATGGAATAGTAGGCGATCTTTATAAGGTGATCCCTGCCATTTTAAACGTGCTGGATGGTCTGGAATAATAAGACTGTTTTTCTGTTAAAAAGGTAAAAGGGTTTTTATATATTACAAGCGTAATAAACTTGGAAGTTTTTATAAATTAGGATAATAAGTTATTATGAAAAATTCTGATCGAATTTAAGCTAAAATCTGTACATTAATACGATAATAAATGAAATCCTTCGAGCCGGAGTACCGGTACGGAGGATTTTTTGCAAATATTATTATATTCTATTGATTGAAAGCAGCTTGTGGTATAATATAATATATCACATATAAATATACAGTTCTTTGTACATGATTTAGTGGGTAAACTTATTTTGGGGAAATATTACAGGGTAAGGAGTTGAGATTAATTATGTTATCACGTTATACGAAAGCAAAGTTTACAGTTGTAACGGCAGTTTTGCTGTCGTTGTTTATTATTTTAACGATGTCAGGCTGCGGAAACGGAAAAGATCAGCCAAAAGATTCTTCAGGGGACAAGAAAAACGAGATTTCAGAAGAAGAACAAGCTAAAAGAGAACAGCTTGAGGCGGACGCCGAGAGAGGCATTCTGATTCTTGTAAATAAAGAGCATTCAGTTGATAAGGATTACGTGCCGGAGAATCTGGCGCCGATTAAATATTACGCGAAGGACAGGAGCGCGCAGACCAGGTTTATGGTAAGCGAAGCTGCAGATCATTTCCATGAGTTGGTGGAAGCCGCAAAGGCGGATGGCATAGATATAGTTATGACAACAGCGTATCGTTCATATGATTTTCAGACTATGCTGTGGAATAATAACGTAGCCTCCAAAGGCAGCGAGGAGGAAGCAAATAAGACGAGCGCAAGACCGGGCGAAAGCGAGCATCAGACAGGACTCGCCGTAGATCTTTCCACAAAGGAGATTAATTACGCTTTGTCGAATGCTTTCGGCAGTACCGAAGCCGGAAAATGGGTGGAGGAGAATGCTCATAAATACGGTTTTATATTAAGATATACGGAAGAAAAGGTAGACGTTACAGGATATTTGTATGAACCGTGGCATATCAGATATGTAGGAACGACTGCGGCAAAGGATATATACGAGAGCGGACTTGCTTTAGAGGAATATCTAAAGCAGCAGGGTCTTGATACGTATGTAAAATAATAGGATTGCGGAAATCGAGATGCAAAATTATTATGAGAAAATATGAAAATAATATTTTGCGTGCAATAGAGTGTGGTTTTGATTTGGAAAGATAAAAACTGTCATGTGCAGATCGCAGTTGTATAGGAACTTTGCGTTTATAGAAAATACAAATTAGCAATATGTGGTAATTATATTATTCGGCAGGTAATGAAAAGCTGTGCAGACGGGCGTTTGCTCATAAACAGCGCAGGCTTGCAGATATATTAATATTAAATGCAGTAATGTTTTGTCGTTGCTGCGAAAATAAGAAATAAAATTAAATTTAGTTTGAGTTTAGATAAGTCATTACAATTATTAAAAACAGGAGGATAAAATGGCACAGTATTTTTCAGAACCATCGCGTACATTCAGTGAGTATCTGCTCATTCCGGGTTATTCGTCGGCAGACTGTATCCCAAGCAATGTAAGTCTTAAAACACCGTTGGTAAAGTACAGAAAAGGGCAGGAAGAGTGTCCTATTACTATGAATATACCAGTGGTTTCTGCGATCATGCAGTCCGTTTCCGGCGAAAAGATGGCGATAGCTCTGGCTAAGGAAGGCGGTATTTCATTTATTTACGGTTCACAGACAATAGAAGATGAAGCTGCTATGATCAAGGCTGTTAAGGATAATAAGGCGGGTTTTGTAAAGAGCGATTCTAATATAAGACCTGATTCGACTATGGCAGACGTGGTGGCGCTGAAAAAGAGGACGGGTCATTCGACTATCGCTGTTACAGAGGATGGAACCGCTGAGGGCAAGGTGGTAGGACTCGTGACAAGCAGGGATTACCGTGTTTCCAGGATGGATCCCTCAACTAAGGTTTCCGAATTTATGACTCCGTTTGAAAAGCTCATATGGGCTAAGGATGACTGTACTTTAAAGGAAGCCAACGATATAATCTGGGATCATAAATTGAACGCACTTCCTATCATAGACAACAATCAGCGTTTAAAATCCTTTGTTTTCAGAAAGGATTACGATGCTCATAAGAATAATCCCGATGAACTCCTGGATTCCCATAAACGTTATATCGTGGGAGCGGGAATCAACACAAGGGATTACGCCGATCGTGTGCCGGCTCTGCTTAATGCTGGCGTAGATGTGCTGTGCGTGGATTCTTCCGAAGGATTCTCGGAATTTCAGCAGATGACCATCAGGCATATAAAGGATACTTACGGCGAAGATGTAAAGGTTGGAGCAGGCAATATAGTAGATAGAGAAGGTTTCAGATTTTTGGCCGAAGCGGGAGCTGATTTTATTAAAATTGGAATCGGCGGAGGCTCTATATGCATTACAAGAGAAACTAAAGGTATCGGCAGAGGACAGGCTACTGCGGTAATAGAAGTTGCGGCTGCAAGGGATCAGTATTTTAAAGAAACAGGTATTTATATTCCTATCTGTTCCGACGGCGGTATTGTATACGATTATCATATGACGCTGGCTCTTGCGATGGGCGCTGATTTTCTGATGCTCGGTCGTTATTTCTCTCGTTTTGATGAGTCGCCTACAAATAAGCTGAATCTTAACGGCACTTATGTAAAAGAATACTGGGGCGAGGGTTCTAACCGCGCGAGAAACTGGCAGCGTTATGATGATGGAGAAGGCAGCAAGCTGAAGTTTGAAGAAGGCGTTGATTCTTATGTTCCTTATGCAGGTTCTCTTAAAGATAACGTGCAGCAGACTATGGCAAAGATAAAAGCTACTATGTGCAACTGCGGAGCTTTATCTATTCCTGAGCTTCAGGAAAAAGCTAAGCTGACGGTGGTTTCGTCTACAAGTATAGTAGAAGGCGGAGCTCACGACGTAATTCTTAAAGATAAAGGTAACGGCGCAACTATTTAGTTGCTGTCTGCAGGGAATTTGATGCGAAGATTTATTGTCAATGGCAATTTGATCTGAAGAAGAATAGATTTTAGACTAAGGAATTGCAGGCAGGCTGCGGAGGGATTATCGTGAAACATCAGTCAATTTTAGTTATAGATTTCGGCGGTCAGTATAATCAGCTGATCGCCAGGCGGGTGAGAGAATGCAATGTTTATGCTGAAGTGGTATCGTATACCGACGGCATGAAAAGAATAAAAGAGCTTAATCCTGCGGGCATTATTTTTACCGGAGGTCCTAACAGTGTGTATGATCCTGAATCGCCGCATTGTGAGAAGGAGATGCTGGAACTTGGAATTCCTGTGTTAGGCATTTGCTATGGAGCGCAAATGATGGCGCATTTGCTTGGCGGAGTCGTGGAAACCGCGCCTGTCAGCGAATACGGAAGCACGGTGGTTTCAGTCGCTTCGGATGCTGTGCTGCTGAAAGATATTAGTGCGGAAACCGTTTGCTGGATGAGTCATACTGATTATATTTCTTCGGTTCCGGAAGGATTTAAAATAACAGCTTTAACGCCGGTTTGTCCGGTTGCCGCAATGGAAAATACAGAAAAGAAATTTTATGCTGTTCAATTTCATCCTGAGGTAATGCATACTGAGGAAGGCATAAAGGTTATTCGGAATTTTGTATATAATGTATGCGGCTGCACGGGCGATTGGAAGATGGATTCTTTTGTAGAAACGTCGATCCGTGAAATTCGAGAGAAAGTCGGCAGCGGAAAAGCTCTGTGCGCTCTTTCCGGAGGTGTTGATTCCTCCGTTGCCGCGGTTTTGATGTCTAAAGCGATAGGAAAGCAGCTCACATGTGTGTTTGTGGATCATGGGCTTCTGAGAAAAAATGAAGGCGACGAGGTGGAAGCCGTTTTCGGATCGGACGGTCCGTATGATCTGAATTTCGTGCGCGTTAATGCGCAGCAGCGTTTTTATGATAAGCTGGCGGGAGTTACCGAGCCTGAACAGAAGCGAAAGATCATAGGCGAGGAATTTATCCGTGTGTTTGAAGAAGAAGCCAAGAAGATTGGAGCGGTTGATTTTCTGGTGCAGGGAACGATTTATCCTGACGTTATAGAATCCGGTCTGGGTAAATCCGCGGTTATAAAATCCCATCATAATGTGGGCGGACTGCCGGATCATGTTGATTTTAAAGAAATCATCGAACCGCTTCGCATGTTGTTTAAGGATGAAGTGCGAAAAGCGGGTCTGGAGCTTGGCATACCAGAAAATCTCGTTTATCGTCAACCGTTTCCGGGTCCGGGACTTGGTATTCGGATCATTGGAGAAGTTACTGAAGAAAAGATCAGGATTGTGCAGGATGCAGATTATATTTATCGTGAAGAAATTGCGAAAGCTGGTTTGGACAGAGGTTTGGGGCAGTATTTTGCTGCGCTGACTAATATGAGGTCAGTTGGAGTTATGGGCGATTTCAGAACATATGATTATGCGGTCGCGCTGCGCGCAGTAAATACATCTGATTTTATGACTGCCGACGCAGCTCAGATTCCGTGGGAGGTACTTGGAAAGGTCACTAATCGGATAGTAAATGAAGTCAAGGGTGTGAACAGAGTGCTTTATGACTGCACGAGTAAACCGCCGGGGACTATTGAGTTCGAATAAACAAAATAAGACCGAGAGTCCAGTATTTGCAAGGGCTTTCGGTCTTTTTGCATATTGTTTGAGTACGTTTTGAGTGCAGAAAGGTTTTAATGATTACGGTTGCTGTTAATATTATTTATACAGTAAGCGGCATTTGTGATTTTTGTAATTCCAATTCAACTTTTTCTTTTGTTTCTAAAATTTCATTTAAAGCTTCTTGCGCTGCTTCATTTGGATTTTCTCCGGCGGATTTAACAGCATTTTTATATAAGAAATTTATTTTTTCCCATATAAGTAAATCTGAAAATATTTTATAACTTCTAATATTAAGAAAAGCGTCTTTTAATGTTAGATTATTAGTTTGTTCGTTTAAAAAATAATTTATTTCCATATAAGAATTTAAGAGCGGATTAAATTGTATTGAAACAGTATCTTCTTTCAGCATATAATCGTTTTCACGTTCTCCGTTTATCTGAAGAATACCGGAATTACAGAGGACCATTAATATTCCCATTAAATCTCCGACCGTTTCTAAACGCATACCGGATTTATCAATACCGTTCAAGGCGTTGTAACTTACGCCCAATGCAGCTGCGATCCGTTCTAATTGAGCGGGCTGTGGCTGCATTTTATTTATTTCATATTTACGAATCGAAACGGGATGTATACCCGTTAATTCTGCAAGCCTATCTTGTGTTATACCAATTTGTTTTCTGTAATATTTGATTTTTTCGCCTATGGTCATTTATGCTATCCTCCGCATTATAGAAGTAAAAATATTATATCATATTTTAGCAATTCTGTTATCTTTTATTTTTATGCTTGACAATAGCGATATCGCTACATATAATGAGAATATAAAATAGCTAAGACGCTACAAAACAAAGGAGGCGATATGATGACAACAGAAAACAAAATGTACATTACTGCAAATGAACTCGCTGAAATACTTGGAGTTTCGGTAGGACACGCTTATAAGATTATCCGTAAATTGAATCATGAATTGGAAAATGATGGATACATTGTAATTGCAGGTAAAATTCCAAGACGTTATTTAGAAAAACGTTGGTATGGATTCAGCGCTTAGAGAGGGGATCGATAGATTGAAAGCTCAAAAAGATACAAAAACAGGGAAATGGCTTATACAGTATCGTTATACTGATTGGCAGGGAAATCGTAAAAAGTCGACTAAAAGAGGATTTAATACGAAACGTGAAGCTGAGGAATGGCTGCATAATTTTTTATCAACTAAAAAAGCTGATTTTAATATGAAATTTGAGGATTTTTTGAAATTATATTATGCAGATATGGAAAACAGATTGCGTGAACATACGATGCGAACTAAAAAGTATATTATAGATTTAAAAATTATTCCATACTTTGGAAAGAAGAAAATGAATGCTATAAACGCAGCTGATATCAGAGCATGGCAAAATGAATTGCTTAGGCAAGGATATTCTCAAACGTATTTAAAGACTATCAATAATCAGCTTAGTGCGATTTTTAATTACGCAGTAAAGTATTACGATTTACAAAGCAATCCATGTGCAAAAGCCGGAAGCATTGGAAAGAGTAAAGCTGATGAAATGAAATTTTGGACAAAAGATGAATTTATGAAATTTATAGATTGTTTGATGAATAAACGTCAGTCTTATATGGCTTTTATGATTTTATATTGGACGGGGATGAGATTAGGTGAATTATTGGCGTTGACTCCGGCGGATATTGATTTAGAAAAATGCACTATTTCCATAACAAAATCATATCAGCGGATTGATCGTAAAGATGTTATAACAGAGCCTAAAACTCATAAGAGCAAGCGTATCATCAGTATTCCTGAATTTCTTGCAGTGGATATAAATGATTATATGAATAGTTTATATGAATTGCAGGATACGGAACGCTTGATACCGGTTACAAAATATTTTTTGGAACACGAAATGCAGAGAGGTATAAAAGAAAGCGGGGTAAAACGTATTCGTATCCATGATTTAAGACATTCTCATGCGAGTATGTTAGTTGATATGGGATTTTCACCGCTTGAAATTGCACAGCGGCTTGGACATGAAAAAATAGAAACTACATTAAATACATATTCTCATTTGTATCCAGATAAGCAGTCTAAATTGGCAGCCAGATTAGATAGTGAATATAAGGAAGGATTATAATGAGCGGGTTGGATAGAAACAGAAAAAGAAATCAGATTGTATCTTTCCGAATGTCTTTAGAGGAACGCAGAGAATTGAACGCTCGTATTGCAATAAGCGGGCTGCCTAAAGGAGAATTTTTAATTCAGTCAGCGCTTCATCAGAAGGTGAATATTGTGACAGGAAAATATCAAAGCGATAGATTGAGCTTAGAAGTTCGCAGACTTCGGGAAATATTGGAGAATATAAATGTCGATTGTGAGGAATTATATGATGTACTTGCAGATTGCAAAGCTTTGATGAATCAGTTTGTTGAGATAATAAATGATAGATAAAAATATAATGTATGAAATTAACAACAAAAAATGTCCCTGCTGCTAACAAGGACATTTAAGTATAAAAAGGTTAAAGCCTTTCTATAATGTAACTGCAAATTTATTATAGCAAAGGCTTTTCCTTAATGTAACAGGAGGAGCGAATTTTATTGAATATTTTTAAAGAAATTAAACAATTAATGACGGCAAGGCAGATAGCTGAGGGCTATGGTCTTGATATCAATAAGAATGGAATGGCGTGTTGTCCGTTTCATGATGATAAACATCCGAGCATGAAGATCGAAGATGGATTTTATTGTTTCGCCTGCGGAGCAAAAGGCGACGCAATAGGATATGTCGCTAAATTATATGGATTATCTCAATATGAAGCTGCCTGCAAAATAATTGAGGATTTTAATTTGCCAATCGGCGTGCGCAGATCATATAGTTCGTATGATAAAAAGCATAAACATGCAGATGAAAAAACGAAGATCATAAATATACAGCGACGTTTTGAGAAATGGTGCAGTGAAACGGCAGTTATATTGGAACAATGTAAAAGAAATATTGACACTGCAATAAATGCTATTAATGATGAATTTTCGAAAGAAGTTTTGGAATCAAATGATTTTTTAATATTAATACATGAAAAGTCAAAAATTGGTTACTGGTTTGAGATATTGGACGAGGGAACGCTCGAAGATAAGATAAAGTTTTTCAAGACGAGCCGTGAGGAGGTGAAGCAGATTGCAGAAAGAATTGAACGCGCAGGAAATAGAATCATTAAAGGAAGTCGGAGAGATCCTGATGAAGGAAGAAAGCAGTGTATCTGATGTAATGTCTGCTTTAGGACGAACGGAAAAAGGAAAGATATCACAGACGATAGATAATTGTATGATAGTTTTTAACCGTGATCCGATTTTAAAAGGAGCGATACAAAAGAATGAACTGACAAACAGAGTTGATATAACCAAGAAAAATATCGGTTGGAGGAGAAATGGTTTAAGCATTACAGATGTTGATGTTTACAATATACAATATTACATAGAAAGAATGTATGGCATTAAAAGTGAAAAGGCCGTTAAAAAGGCGATGAACATTGCAGCAAATGAAAACAGCTATCACCCGATAAAGGATTTTTTAGAGGGTCTTGCATGGGATGGGACAAGCAGGATATATACATTGCTTCCGAAGTATTTAGGAGTGGAGGACAGCGAATATACAAGAGAGATCATAAAGCTGCTGATGCTTGCGGCTGTTCACAGGATATATGATCCAGGCTGTAAGTTTGAAATAATGGTATGCCTTGTAGGCGGTCAGGGTACAGGAAAATCTACATTTTTCAGATTTCTTGCCTGTAATGACGATTGGTTTTCTGACGATCTTAAACGTTTAGATGATGAGAATGTCTACCGTAAAATGCAGGGGCACTGGATCATAGAAATGTCGGAGATGATCGCAACTGTGAACGCGAGGAGTATCGAGGACATAAAGGCGTTTATCAGCAGGCAGAAGGAAACATATAAGATACCGTATGAAGTTCATTCTGAGGATAGGTTAAGACAATGTATATTTGTGGGAACATCGAACAGTCATGATTTCCTGCCGCTAGATCGCACCGGAAATAGGCGTTTTGCGCCGATACAGGTCAATCCTGAGAAGATAGAAAAACATATTCTTGAGAATGAAAGAGAAGCAAGAGAATATTTTAAGCAGGCATGGGCGGAAGTGATGGAGATGTACAGAGAAAATCCGAATTATGAATTAAAGTTGTCCGTGAAGTCGGAGAATTTTCTGAAAGAATGGCAGCAGCAGTTTATGCCGGAAGATACAAAAACAGGAGTTGTACAGGCATGGCTGGATAATTGCAGTGAGAAATATGTTTGCAGTCTGATGATATTCAGAGAGGCTTTGGGGCATGAATCCGGCGATCCGAAATCGTGGGAAATACGCGAGATAAACGCGATTATGAATGAACAGATAACAGGCTGGGAAGCTGTCAGAAGCACGCATCGTTTTCCAAGATACGGGATTCAGAGATTCTGGAAAAGAGTTGAAATTGCAGATGGATTTTATCAGGTATCAGACGATGCATAAATCAGCGTAAATAAAAAAGATTTTCTTATGTCCGTTTACATACTTCGTTTACAGGCTTGTTTACGCATAAATCGTTGAAATATCAATGCCTACGGGCTTGTAAACGATGTAAACGAACTTTTTGGGAAAGATGAAAACAATATAAAGTCTTTAGAATATCAGATCAATACAACTTGCGCAGAATGAACATAAGATATATCAAATTATTTAATACATTAAATATTAAAGTCTGGATTTGACAGATGGCATATAACAGCCCCGCAGGGCGCGAAGGCGCTTTTGATGGTCGCAGACTGTCGAAAGCGCTTTTGCGTTACTCTTGGAAAGAGTAACAGAACCCATCTGACATTTGGAAGGAGGTTTGATTGAAGCGAACGATCAGTGTGATGCTTGGAAAAGGCTCTGTGAGTCATAACAGCAGACAGTTTAATGCGAAGAATACGGATCCGGAAAGAAGCTGCTTAAATATTGAATATCGTAATGATGATATAAAAGATGTATATCATGAATTATTTGATGAAGCACTTGAAAGGTATAATGCGAAGCAGACGAGAAAGGACCGCAGGATAGATGATTATTATGAGAAGATCGCAGGAGGCAAACAGGAAAAGCCTTTTCATGAGATTATTCTGCAGATAGGCAATAAAGATGATATGAGCGCGGTATCTGAAAATGGGCGGCTTGCTGCTAAGGTGCTTGATGAGTATATGCAGGATTTTCAGAAGCGAAACAGTACGCTCAGAGTATTTTCAGCACATCTGCATATGGACGAAGCGACACCGCATTTACATATAGATTTTGTGCCGTATACGACTGGGAGCAAAAGAGGACTTGATACGAGAGTATCTTTAAAGCAGGCATTGGCAGCATTGGGATTTAAAGGTGGTACAAGAAGCGAAACAGAGTGGGCTCAATGGGCTGCTTCAGAGAAAAAACAGCTTGCCGCGGTTATGGAGCGGCACGGTATTGAGTGGGAACAAAAGGGTACGCATGAGAAACATTTATCTGTATTGGATTTTGAGAAACAGGAACGGACAAAGGAAGTAGCAGGGCTGGAAACAGAGAAAGCAAATTTGCAGGCAGAAAATAAGAACTTGCAAGAGCAGTTGATGAAGATGGATCAGGAAGTTGATTTGTTAAAAGAAAAAGCTGCAGAGTACAACAGAGAATCGGAAAAAGCAAAGAAGCAGACATTAACGTATGAAAAGCGTATACAAGAACTGGCTCCGGCTGTAAAGAATATGGAACAGCTTGTAATCAAATATTCAGATGATCCGGAACAGGTATTGCCGGAGGCTGCTGTGCTTGAGAGCGGTAAAACATATCGGGAGAAGAAAGCAAAGCCGCTGATCGCTCAGTTGGTAAAGGTATTAAGATCTGTATATGCGGCATATGTAGATGTTTCTTCAAAGCTGAGCAGGCTTCAGGCAGCGTATGACAGGGAACGGAGCAGCAAGGAGAGAATGGGCAGAAGAATAGATGAATTGCTGGAGGAAAATAAGGAATTACAACATACCGCGATAGATTTTGAGCATGTGAAAACCATATATGGAGCGGATAAAATAGAAGCTGTCATAGGAAAGGTTAAGGAATCCGATAAAAAATCAGATAAATCTATAAAACGTGAATTAGCGGAAATTAATAGGAAAAATCAAATCAAAAATAAGAACTATTACGATATTAGATAGGAGATTTTCATAGAGGAAAGGCTGGGTCGTCTTTCCTCTCATTATTATATTCAGTGTTTGCTCTCATCTAATGAAAAGGCTGTTAATAATATGTTGAACATATCATTAGCGATTTTATATTGTTCGGGGGTAAGTTGTTTTAATCTGTTTATCAAAATATTAATATCTTCAGAATTATCGGGAACATCAGAAAAAAGCAGGTCAGCGGATATAGATAGAGATTTGCATATGCGGCTAATGGTAGTTGTAGAGATACCGGTGACGCCGCGTTCGATAGCAGATACATTTTTTGGTCCCATTTGAATAAGTTCTGCAAATTCTTCTTGAGTTAATCCGGCGGATTGTCTGGCACGTTGAATACGTTTTCCGATTTCTATATTTATGTCCTTTTTTTCTTTCATATAAATTAAATACCATCCTTAGCATTAGTTTATGTAATGCTATTGTTGACTTAAACATGGTATTAGCATTATACTTATAATGTTATTACAATGATTATATTGAGTAAAAATTATATATTGGAGTGTATGTATGTTTATTGAGAAAAAATATTACGAGCAGAATTTATTATTAATAAATGATATTTTAAAGGAAGTGAAGAGCGCTGCCGCAGAAGAAGTAAAATTAACTGCTGATGATAAGATAAAATTAAAAGTACAGCATTCCTATAGAGAATGAAATTTGAGCTTTGACAAAATAAAATCTCCCCGTATGATGTAAATGAGTTTCGCGACTTAATACATCAGAAAACAAAGGAGATTTTATAGCAATGAAAGTAAAATATGAATACCGCCTG